>CBDUUJ010000411.1:0-3090 GCA_965370205.1 uncultured bacterium | reverse complement strand
CGGGGACACCCATCCTGGGCTTGCCTTATCAACCATCCTGGTTGAAAGGTGTCCCCGAAAAAACAGAGTCACGGGGACTGGCACACATTTTTACCGTGCTAATGTCTCCAATCCACTCTCATATTTATGCGGTAAAAATGGGTGCCTGTCCCCGATAATTATACCCCTATGCTATTATTTACCCCATGCAGGATCATTCAGAATCGATAGAGTCTGGCATAATTCCGGAACACGACCTCCCGCCGCGCGACCCCACATCGCCGGGATCGAAAATCGGGCTGTGGATCGGGCTGATGGCCCTTTTCATTCCGCTTATCATCTATATCGATAACCTCTGCCCGACCGTTTTTGTCGGTGACGCGGGCGATTTCCTCACCGCCTCCTACACTCTCGGTGTCCCCCACCCTCCCGGATATCCGGTCTATACGCTTCTCGGACATCTCTTCATGAATCTTCCGATCCCGGGAGGCATCTCCGCTCCCGCGTTCCGCATGAACATGATGTCCGCCATCGCCGCCTGGGGAGCATGCGTGTTCATGTTCCTGTTCCTGAGACGAATAATAAAAACCGAATGGGCCGCGCTTGCCGGAGCGCTCGTGCTCGCTTTCAGCCGCCAGTTCTGGGAGCACGCGGAGGTCGCCGAAGTCTACACGCTGCAAATATTTTTCCTGACCCTGATCTTCTATCTCGCGGTTCTCTACGTGCAGGAGAAAAAAGTCGGATGGGCGCTGTTTATGGCGTTCATCATGGGACTGGCGATATCCCATCAGTACGCCATTCTCCTTTTCTATCCCGGCGTTCTTATTTTTATCGGGATAAACGGCGGACTTCGCATTAAATGGCACATCTGGCTCCTTGCGATATGCCTCGCTATCCTGGGACTCGTTCCATACGTCTACCTTCCAATCGTCAAATTCAAAACGCCTCTTGGTGAGGTCGTTTTTGTGGATACTCCAGAGCAGGCAGCGGAAGTATCCATGGATAAAATACCAATCGAGCAGAAACCGCATATCTACCTCTGGAAATATTTCTCAAGACAGCTTTACTCCGACGCAAGGAAATACACTCACACTGAAGAAGTCCTGCAGGACCGCACTACAACACCGATGGTCTTCCGGAAAACACTCGAGACAACAAGGGAGGATTTCGAGATACCGCTCATACTGTTCGGAATAGTCGGATGGATCGCGATGTTCCTCTCCCTGTTCAGGAGAAAAAAAGGAACCGATCCCGACAGCTCGCCGATTCCCACAGCATCGTTCCTGCCGCCCGCGCTTGGATACATACTCTATTTTCTGGTCGTTCATTTCTACCCGTCGGGTGATATCCTCGCCGCCCCGCTTGAAAATCTGGACGTTGTCATCCCGCCGCTTCTGATTCCACTGCAGGCATCGCTGGCGATGATCATCGCACTCGGATTCGATACGTCGCTCCGATGGATTCATTCATATGTAAAATCCCAGGGCATGCAGAATGTCGCGTCCAGCCAGAAATTCAGGGCTTTCGCTTTCCTCCTTGTAATAGCGGCGTTCACACTGACCGCTGTCAATCTTCGCAATGTAAAATTCTGCGATAAATCCGATTCGGTAATTTCCTACAACTACGCCATAAACGTTCTGGACAGTTGCGACGAGGACGCGATCCTTCTGACAACCGGCGATGAGACTTTCCTCTTCTGGTACCTCCAGCACTGCGAACCGTCCCGCGATCCCGACGATCCGTCACCCGGTTACAGAAAGGATATCCTGGCAATAAACTGGATTCACAACCTGCCGGGTCTGGATATCCTGCGGGACGAGCCGCACGCGATGGCGTTCGTGACCGAGAGATTCATCCTCAGCTCGACTTACTATAAGGAATTCCTCGACCTTCACGAGATCGACCTGATTCTCCCTCATTACGGGGCAAGGCCGATCAATTCAACGTTCGTGTCGTCATCCTTCGCCGAGAGCAACCTGATAATGGCTCTGGATGTGGTGCTGCAGGGACTTACCTACTCATTCCGCACTCCGGGTGATATCCCCGATGTTGATCTTCCGGAAGTCTGCGAACGCGCGGGACTCGAATCCATCGAGATCGGCGCGGCGCCGATGAGCGTGATCGATTATTTCGACGCCAGGCCGTTCGAGAGCTACAACTATGAGGGTCTCCCGCGATTCGAGGGATCGATGGAGGACCTCAGCCAGATTGCAAATGCCTTCTATCTGAGTGTCAATCTTGAAGCGCAGGAACTTGAAGTCCTCGGTCGCTACCAGGACGCGCTTTACCGTTTCGGAATCCAGCATCTCCTTCAGGACAACGGCGAATCCGCCGAGGCAGCGGTCAATTACCTTTTCCGCTGCGTCAGTCTCGATCCGGACGACTTTTTCGGCTGGAAGGAACTCGGCGACGCTTTCTTCTCGATGGGGAATCTCCAGAGCGCCGGCGACTCCTACATGATGCTCCTGGAACTGGGCAGGATCAAGGGGGATATCGATCCCAACCTGCTTGCCGGATGTCACGCGCAGATCGGGCATATCGAATTGATCCATGGAAATATCGATGCCGCTGAAAGTGACGCACATCTCGCGCTGATGCTGAATCCCGACGACAAAGTGGCGCGCGCAATCCTGAACGAAATCGACCGCCAGCGAGAAAAGGAACTGGAAGAAGTAGAGAACGGATCGGAGGAGATCGGATCGGAAGAAGAAACTGAGATCGGATCGGAAGAAGAAACTGAGATCGGATCGGAAGAAGAAACTGAGATTGGATCTGAAGAAGAAACAGGGGAAGTTGAGGACGATTCAACTAAAGACCCGGTTGATGAAAACGATCTGCATGACTTCGAGCCGATAGAACCATCGGATGATTGAAAAAATAATTCTCCAGAATTAGAATAATATTCGTTTTTAATATCAAGCAAAAATCCCAGTGTCGCCTACAAACGGAGCGTCCAGTGTCGCCTACAAGCGAGTCTTCGAGCTTGTAGGTGCCTGACCTTATGGCGACTTTCCCTACCCTTCCCAAAATTTCCCAGTGTCGCCTACAAGCGAGTCTTCGAGCTTGTAGGTGCCTCCTCTTACGGTGACTCTTCCGTAATAATTTAAAAAT
>CBDUUJ010000410.1:0-3105 GCA_965370205.1 uncultured bacterium | reverse complement strand
GCCAGTCCAACCGTAACGCCGACTGCCAGTCCAACCGTAACGCCGACTGCCAGTCGGCAGTACCGCCGGCAGCCTGCCGGCACAAAACAAATGCTCGCTGATTTTAACAAAGCCGACCAAATCCTTATTCACGCGACCGAACAGGGTCGCCGGTTCCTCTACGAATACGAAGTCTACGATCTCCTCGCCGCAATTGGAATCGGAACCCCGCCGGAATACCAGGTCATCACCTCACCCGATCAATCCCTCGATTTATCAGCCGACCGCCTCGTCATCAAAATCATCCATCCCCGAATCGTCCACAAGACCGAGGTCAATGGAATAGAAATCGTAACCCGCGATCAGGCGGCAGAAACCATCGCGCGGATGTACACCGACGCTCCCCGACGTCAGGCGGAAATCCTTATCGAGCGTAATGAAATTCCCGCAGATGATTTCATTTCGAAATTCGTGGAGGAAACTCACGGAGTTCTTGTGTATCCATTCACGCCGGGAGCATCCGGTTTCGGTGGCGAGCTGTTTCTTGGAATGCGCGACACACGTGAGTTCGGTCCGATTATCAATGTCGGACTCGGTGGAATTGATACGGAACTTTACGCAGTGGAGATCGGATCGGGTCGGGCCGGAATCACGATCAGCCCGGGAGTTTCCGATGAAGCAGAATTTATAAAAGCCTTTAAAGAGACAATCGCGTACGAAACACTCTCCGGGAAGGCACGCGGACACAGGAAATTAATCGATGACGAAAAACTCTCCGATCTGCTCGCGAGATTCCACGCGCTGATCTGGCGGTATTCACCGTTCAATCCCGACGCGATATTCCATCTCACCGAATGCGAGATCAATCCCTTTATCTGTCACGATGGAAACCTGATACCGGTCGATGGGCTTCTGCGATTCCGGGATGTTCAAAAACCACTTCCCGAATCCCCTGTTGAAAAAATCGAAAAGCTCCTGAAGCCTGACAGTATCTGCCTTATAGGTGTCTCGGGAAAGGGCATGAACATCGGACGGGTCATCCTCAGGAATCTTCTCAAGGGCGGTTTCGCACCGGAAAAACTTGCGATCGTGAAATCCGGCGACGATGAAATCGACTCGGTTATATGCTATCCATCAATCGCCGATCTGCCCGGCAGGTTTGACATGATCGTTCTATCGGTCGCGGCTGAACAGGTGCCGTCGATGGTCGGTGAGATAATCGAAAACGGGAAGGCCGATTCGATTATTCTCATCACAGGTGGAATGGGCGAAAAAGAGGGCGCTGAAAGTCTTGAGGATGAATTGAGGAAGATCATTCAGACAAGCAGGGAAAGGGACGACCGCGGACCGGTGATGGTCGGTGGCAATTCGCTCGGCATTATCAGCGGACCAGGCGGTTACGACACGATATTCGTGCCGTCAACAAAACTCCCCAAGAATCCGGATAATCCTCTGGGGAATAAGATCGCGCTCATCAGCCAGTCGGGCGCGTTAATGATCACCCGAATGAGCAAACTCGACGGACTTCTCCCCCGTTATGCGATCAGCACCGGCAACCAGGTCGATCTCGGCATCGCCGACCTTGTAGAGCATCTCATCGGGGATCCGGAGGTCAGGGTTTTCGGATGTTATGCGGAGGGACTCGGACGGATGGAGGGGCTTTATCTCGCCGAAGCCGCAAGGAAACTGGTGCGCGACGGTCGCGATGTCATCGTCTACAAAGCCGGTCGGTCGGAGGAAGGCCGCCTTGCTGCAAGCGGCCACACGGCGGCAATCGCGGGCGACTGGGATGTCGCTGAGGCTGTTCTCAGCCGTTCCGGATGCCTTGTCGCTCATTCATTCACTGAATTTCAAAATCTCATAATGCTTGCCGCAACGCCTGGAGACCGAAAGGTCGCTGGGAACCGTATTGCAGCGCTCTCCAACGCGGGATATGAATCCGTCGGGATGGCCGACAACCTGAAAGGTCCTCATCATTCCTTCGTATTTGCGGACTTGACTCCGGAAACACGATCGCGTCTGTTGAAGATCCTGGGGGATTTCCATCTTTCCGACCTTGTGAATATCCGCAACCCGATGGACATCACTCCAATGGCGGTCGATCTCGCGCATGTCGAGGTGGTGAAAGCTCTCGCGAACGACCCAAACGTGGATGTCATTATTCACGGATGCGTGCCGTTGTCGCCCATAATGAAAACACGTGAGCCGGGCGGTCCCGACGGTGACGGTATCGCCGATCCTGAGGGTTTCACCAAACTACTGATTAACGCATGTCTGACGGAAATAAAAAAACCGCTCGTTGTCGTTCTGGATGCGGGCGAGCTTTACGACCCGATGGAGAAAATGTTTCTGGGTGCTGGAATCCCGGTGTTCCGCTCGGCTGATGAGGCAATCCGCACATTGGGTCGATGGGTGAACGCCAGGATTCATTCCGGTTCGCCAATGTTTGTGCCGTAAGCTGATGCTTACATGAATATATAGCCGGTTGCAGTGAAAAATAGGCAGGAGTATACTCCCGAATTGCGTCAGATGGTTGAAGTCGTGACCGACATAATTAATCAAAAAATTGATCTGCTAATTGACCGGTCCGGGGCTGATCCGGAAGCTCTCATCGGTATCCTCCAGGACATCCAGAGCGAGCACGGCTACCTCCCCTTACCTGCTCTCAAGCGGGTTTCCGAACGTCTGAATGTCCCGTACAACCGCGTATGGGCTGTCGCCACTTTTTATGAAGCATTCAAACTCGAACCCGGAGGACGAGTACATATCATGGTGTGCACCGGCACCGCATGTCATGTGAACAATGCACGGGATGTAATGAGGGTGCTGGAGGACGAGCTGATGATTGAAGCCGGTCAAACCACACCGGACGGCGAGTTCTCTCTGGAAACAGTCCATTGTCTCGGCGGATGCGCGATCGGTCCGGTCGTTGTAGTGGACGGCAAACTGCTTGGTCATATGAACCGGCGCAAAGCCATCGAACTCCTCAACGAAATTCGCTCGCGGAAGGGGGATCAGGATCAATGAAAATCACATCCCCCGCTCACCTCGCCGAGTTATCCGAGGACTGCGCGAAGGACTTCAAGGAATTTAATAAAACGATCTCAGTCTGGGGCGGGACTGGCG
>CBDUUJ010000409.1:0-3124 GCA_965370205.1 uncultured bacterium | reverse complement strand
AACTGAATTGGTCTTAATCAACGATCTACAGGGCAAAAAAAAGTGTCCCCTCAATCAAACAGGAGTTAATTACAGGGATTGTTGTTAATGAAAAAACCTGATTCCCGGATTACATCAGAAAATCCAGAAGGCTTGGTGTGAGAACCCGTGCGCCGACCCCAAGCGCGCTTTGAAGCACCAGTTCCTGCTGGCTCAGGGTAGTGAGGACCTCCGCGTAGTTCGCCGACTCGATAGTTGTCTTCAGCGCATCAATGTTACCTGATTCCGCGTAAAACAGATTGAGTACAGTGTTCAACCTGTTCGCTCTCGCACCGATGATCGCCTCATTTCTCAGGCAGTTTTCAAGATCGTTGCTGGAGAGGATAAGATCCTCGTCGCCAAGTCTCAGATATCTCTGGGTGTCGTAAAAAACATCCGAATGGACAGTAAATAATCCGGGAACAATATCTGGAATTTCAGACAATATCTCATTAAATATTTCGCGCGATTCACCAATCGGACTTTCGGCGGTGATTGACATCTTGCTGATCTGGTGTGTTTCGTTGTTCGTAATTGTCAGAAGCCCGTCATTTGATATCTCGATCGTTGCGCGGGAACCGAATATATCCTGGATATAAGTTGCCAGATTCTCCATGGTATCGGTTGCAAGGATTGGAAAATCGAAGGAGAAGGAATCGAATGCAACTGTTACGATGTCACCCTCGAAAAGACCCAGCAACTCCCCATCGGAATTGAGTGTATTAACAAGTGTGGTATCGGGTCCGGCGGTTCCCATGAGATCGTCGCGGATTGTAATTATGGTGTCGAAGATATTCGACGGTTCAAGCTCAACGCTCTGTCCGGGGGATGTTCCGCCGCCGTTAATCGCCGTTGGGTTTGTCCAGCCAAGAGTTAATGCGAGAAGACCCGTGACGCTCATGTCCTCACCGCGAACGTATGATCCCGTGTTTACACTTGTCATCATCAGGTACTCAGCGCCGGGAGGTCCCCCGATACCTGTCTGGATAGCCCCGGACAGATCCGGATGTGCCTGAATCTGAGCATTGAACTCATTGAAGATAGCGTTGATATTGTTGTAGATGCCCGGGCTGATGGTGAGTGTGTATGGGGGAGGATCGGTGCCGTCGAGGCTTACGGTCGGACCGAGGTCAACAATGATCGTATCGTTGAATCCTGCGACTATAATGAACGGGTATGCGAGCGGGTTGCCTGAATATTGCGCCGGTACCGTAACATCGGATAATCCCAGTGCGGCAAGTGTTCCTGTGGCGCCCTCTGATATCTGGAAATCCTCCGCAAGCACATCCTCGCCCTTCTCCCGTGTCTCGAAATGCAGTCTGCCGTTGATCAGCTCGACTTCCAGCGTTCCACGAAGAACATCATTATGGAAAATCTGGTATTTGATTTCAGTCAGCAGATCGTCGACAGTGGTGATCATGCCGGCACGCAGATCGATCACCTGCGGGAGAACGTCCAGGCCGGACTTGCTCGCACTCGGACCAAGATCGATTATTAGTTTATCGTTGCCGTCGGTTCCGGCGGTTCCTGCATTCGTTGCGGGGGCGTTGCCGACAACCGCGATAAGGTTGAGGTCGGCTGAATCGGATGCGGTGTCGTTATAACCGTTGTACGGACCGCCGATCACAAGGTCTCCAAGATCGATTTCATCTCCGGTCGCGACCGTCTCGAGCTGAAGAACACCGCCGCCGGCATCGGAGACCTTGATCCTGCCGGCGCCGAATTCCGTGTCAATCTGAGTCTGGATCTCGATGATCAGGTCGGCGACGGACGCGTATGTTCCGGGAGTTATGAAAATATTGGCGGCATTTGAGACACCTTCATTGGCGTCCGCTCCGAGAAATATATTCATGCAGTTGTTCGTGTTGTCATAGGTCAGGTTAGCGACCGGTCCCGCGCCGGTGAAAATCGCCGGTGTGCTGTCAACGATGGGAAGAGTGGAGGGGGACATCCCGTTATTGAATGCGCCCTTAACATCAAGACCCAGATTTTCCAGTAACTTGTCGCCACGATTATCAGTGATTGTGAACTTGCTGGATGATGTTGCGCTTTCGAGCACAAGGCGGCTATTGATAATGCTTGCGAATACTCTGGTCCGGGGAACCGAAGTCTCCATTGTAAGCTGGATATCCTCCAGTGTCATATCCGGTGTAATAGTAATATTGATGTCATTGATTGTCAGTGTTCCGTTGAAACCGAGGGGAATGTCCGGGGGGAGCACTTTTCCCTGAAGAGTGTAGGTCTGGTTGTGAAACAGATCCTGCCCGTTGATGTTTATCTTGATCCGGTCGTCGTCCCCGGCCATACGGTCGATCCTGCCGCGATTACCGTGGTAGATAACATCGTCAATAGAGCCGGTCCTTGGGTTATAGACGGCTTCAAACGGTTGAGTTTGTGTATGCCATCCGGCAAATGAGTACTTGCCCCGAAATCGCGAGTTGGCGTTTGAGAATACTGTTTCGAGAATGAGATCGATCTCCTGAGCGATAGCCTGTCTGTCGGAAGAGTTCAGGTTGTCATTGGCCCCGTCTATTGCGAGTTCCCGGGTTCTGCTGATATTGCCGATCACGGACTGAACGATCGTGTCTACATAGTTGACATGGCTTGTGCCGTCATCCACGTTTTTCAAATACTGATCGATGTGGGAAAGCGTTGACTCGAAACCGACAATCTGACCAACCTCGATGGGGCCATGACATGGACGGCTGTATTTCAGGCCTGTTGAAAGCTGCTCCTGGCCTCGTTCAATTCGGTTGGATATGGAGTCCAGGTTCCTGAGGAAGTTTGATATCAGTATGTTGTGGGTAATTCGCATGATAACTCTCCTCCCTCCGTGGAGGATTGATTCTATATTCCGGTCCTGTTGATAATTGTGTCAAGAAGGCCATCCATTACCTGCGTGACCCGCGCGGCGCCTTCATAAATTCTCTGGTAGATGATCATATTGGCGGCTTCCTCGTCCATATTGACACCCCGGACGCTCTCACGCTGCACGTAAAGCTGATTAAGGAGAATCTCCTGGTTTGTTACAAGCATGATAGCCGACTTCGCCTGGCTTCCGAGTTCCGAGATGGTGGACGAATAGTAGTCGGTATATGATGTTCCG
>CBDUUJ010000408.1:0-3126 GCA_965370205.1 uncultured bacterium | reverse complement strand
AGCCGGAGTTCTTATACTGTCCGGCGGTGTCAGTGGATCGGCGAGAGAAGCTGAATTTAATTTTTCAGTCAACGAGATGGTCTGGGACAGCTCGGCAAGTCTCCTGACCGCCACCGGGGGAGTCAGTATCACACGGGGCGGGATGTATTTCATTGGAGAGGAGCTGAGACTCGATCTCGCGAATGAGCTTGCGCGCATGGAGATCAATGGCGGAGAAAACGGTGTCAGGATTACGTCAACATCAGAGGAGCTTGAGAATCCAAGCGATCCGGAATAAACACGATGGCTTCCAAATACGAGGAAATTGATTTCTCAAAGGCAAACCTCGCTTCGATTGATGAAAGGGACAGCCTCGTCAAAATCGAGGACTTCACCGATCCTGTCAGGTTATCCCGATCTGAAGCCAGGCACCTGCTCGATTCCTTCCCGCCGATTCTTGCGGGAACCGATTTCCGCGCTCTCATCGACAGTCTGAAAAAAGCCCGTGACAATAGCTCCCCCCGTATCTGGACCATGGGCGCTCACGCAATCAAGGTCGGTCTGTCCCGTCATCTGATAGCCATGATGGAGTCCGGATTTATTACTCATCTCGCAGTAAACGGCGCCGGGGTTATTCATGACACCGAGATCGCTTGTTTCGGGCACACCTCAGAGGATGTCCCGGGAACCATACAGGAAGGAAATTTCGCAGTCACGAAAGAGACCGGCGAGATAATCAACAGTTCGATAAATCGTGCGCGCGATGAAAAACTCGGTTTCGGTGAGGCGATAGGTGAGGATTTGATAAAACGAAATCCACCTTTTCTCAATACATCCCTTTCAGCGGCATGTTTCAGAATGGAAATACCTTTCACCGTTCATGTCGCCATCGGGACCGACGTGAATCACATACATCCGACCTTCGACGGAGCAGCCGTTGGCGATGCCTCATACAGGGACTTTAAAATTTTCGCTGCAAGTATCTCGAAACTTCAGGGAGGGGTCATTGTCAATCTTGGAAGCGCCGTGATTCTTCCCGTCGTGATAGAAAAAGCGATCGCGATCTGCCAGAACATGGGTTACGGTCTCAGGAATTTCGACGGCTACAATCTTGACTTCCTCCGCCATTATCGCCCTAATCTGAATCCGGTCAAACGGGCGGTCGAGTCAGGCGGTCACGCAGCGCATATCACAGGCCATCATGAAATAACCATCCCGCTTCTGTCGGCGATTCTGCTCGCGGAGTAAAAATATCGAAATATTTAACATTTCGTAACGCAGTATAGATTTATTCATAAGTTAAGGTGAATTTCCATTATTTATATCCATTATTTATATCCGGTACCCCACCCTTTAGGGTGGGTCACTTCAGATTCCATACGGCGCTCGCTAACTAAAGGACCCACCCTAAAGGGTGGGGTACCGGATACTTATTTTTATATTTCATAAAAGTCCCATATGACAGTGCATTATGGTAATGTTTTGAATAATAACGAGAGGACGCACTGCCGTGCTGTTCTACGGGATGCGGTGATGCGACTATCCATAAGGCTCAGGTAAATAAATGACATCCACATCAGAGTTACAAAACAGGATCAATGAATTGAAAGGCGCGCGTGTGCTTGTGGTCGGCGACCTGATGCTCGACACGTATCTTCTCGGAAACGCCGCGAGAATAAGCCCTGAAGCTCCGGTGCCGGTTGTCAGGCTTGAGAGAGAGGACCATCGTCTCGGAGGAGCGGCCAACTGCGCGATGAATATCGCCGCTCTCGGAGGCGTGCCGATTCTGATGGGCGCTATCGGAAACGATGAATCCGGTGAGAGATTTCTCGATATTGCGATTGAGCGGGAATTTTCAGTTGACGGGGTTTTCTCCTGCGCTGATATTGTGACGACTCACAAGGTTCGAGTGGTAGCGGATGGACAGCAGATTGTGAGGCTTGATGAGGAGAGCAAGCTTGTGTGGCCGGACGATTTGAGTGAGGATGTTCTTGAATTTATAGCGAGGATTGTGCCGGATGTCGATGCGGTCGCGGTTTCGGACTATGCAAAAGGATTTGTCACAGCCGATGTTATGACCGCGCTGCATGACCACTCCCGTCAGGCGAATATCCCGGTGCTTGTGGACCCGAAACCGGTCAATGCCGCCCTCTACAAGGGATGCGATTTGATGAAGCCGAATCGAAAAGAGGCGGTGGAGCTTTCCGGGATCGATATCGTGGATGATAGATCCTGCGACGCGGCTGCCTTGAATCTCATGTACACATATTCCCCGCGCGCGCTGCTGGTTACACGCGGTCCGGACGGCATGGACCTCTATCGTGAGGATTCCGAGCCGGTGAGAATCAGGGCGAATGTGTCGAGAGTCTACGATGTCTCCGGTGCGGGTGACACGGTTCTCGCGACCCTTGCGATGGCCTGGGCGAAAAAATTCGATCCCGTCGATGCCTGCACTCTTGCCGCCGCCGCCGCAGCGGTAGCTGTCACAAAACCCGGCACATCGACCGTATCCGCCGGTGAACTCCTGGAGTCAATCGGATCGTTCCGATAAATTCATCGATTTCTCAACTTGTCACTGAAGTTTCTTTTATTATCATGCTCCTGTTATGGTATCTTTTATGAAATGACCAGTTGGGGTTTCATAATTATCCTGATGATTGTCTCCGGATTTGTTGCATGGGCCGGAGATGTTCTCGGGCGTGTCCTTGGCAAGAAACGCATCACGCTTTTCGGGCTGCGGCCCCGACGCTCGTCTGTTCTTATTGCCGTGATCACCGGAATACTCATCACAGGCGGAACCATCCTCGCGCTCACTCTCATGAGTGAAAATGTCAAGAATATGCTGCTTCATATGGATCGGATTATCAGCGAGAGGGACCAGTATATATCGGAGCGGGATGAATCGAGGGAAGAGCGCGACGAGGCACGTGAGCAGCGCGATATCGCCTGGCAGCATAACGATGCTCTCCAGACATCGATCTATCAGAGTGAGATTGCGATTACAAGGATGATTAACGAAGTGTCATCCACGGAGGCCAAGCTGACGGAACTGTATTCCGAGATCGATGATCTTGACGAGGAAATCATTCAGCATACTGATGACATTGCTTCTCTGGAAACCGAAAGATCGGGCCTGCTCGCTGAACT
>CBDUUJ010000407.1:0-3131 GCA_965370205.1 uncultured bacterium | reverse complement strand
AGGAGCAGTGAATTCAAGACGTTACGAGTTCCAATTTCCAATTATCGATAGTTCACCGGTACTTAATTTCCAGTACGCGGTCATTGCGACCTGGGAACAGGGCGATCCCGCGCTTACAGGCGAGCCGACAATTTACGATCCTGGTGATTTCCCAACATCAGCAAACTGCGAGGAAGCGTTTTTCCTTGGCGTTACTACAATTAGCAGCGATCTTTACTATGCGGCTTCGGACGATTTCGGTGGGACATTCAGTGCCGACATCGAAGTTTTCGACTGGCAGGGCGGGTCGGTCGGCGGACTTGGAGTTCCGAACGAGATCGAGAGAATAATCATTGAGGGTGATTTCATACCGACAGGTTCGCATGAATTTTCGCAGGTTGAACTTGCGATGGTTGCCGTTTCCGGAACTGAAAATTCATCCGTTTTCCAGGTTGAGATTGCAAACTGCACTCCGGTAGCAAGCGGTGACGTTGACCTTTGGGTGATTGTCGAAGCCGCCGGATTGAACGGTGGGAGCTACAATCAGGGATTCCCGACCGAGTATCCCGACCCGGCAAAACGGGCGGCATTCATGCCGGGAACGGTGACAGTGAGCGATGAATCGCCATTTGTGCCGCTGGAAGGCTGGCTGTGTCATCTGCATGATAACCAGCATACCGGAGTAGCCGAATGTGTTCTCGATCCGGCTACGCTCGAATTTAAATGGGCCTTTCCCACAGGTGATGAAATCCAATCCTCTCCCGTAATTTGTGATGGGACCGTGTATTTCGGTAGCGATGACG
The DNA here is from genome assembly GCA_965370205.1 of uncultured bacterium. GTDB lineage: Bacteria > JAJVIF01 > JAJVIF01 > JAPKYR01 > JAPKYR01 > CBDUUJ01. The sequence continues at coordinate 2,349 of CBDUUJ010000407.1, read as the reverse complement.
GCAAAGTCTATGCGGTGGATCTTCTTACGGGGAACGAGGTCTGGCAGTTTACTGCAGATACGATGATGCGCGGACATGGAGCGATCGGGCATGATGCGATTTACATCGGCAGCGACGGTGGATATTTCTACGCGCTGTCGAGAACGGACGGCTCGGAGATCTGGCATTACCAGTTTACATTTACCGGGATGTCAGGCTCAGCCGGTCTTCATGTGCATGGAGCAATCCTCCATGAGGACCGCGTGTACTTCTGCGCGAACAACAGCAATGTCTATTGCCTGAACGCGACAACCGGAACTGAGATTTTTGCCGCACCAACTCCGGAACCCGGTAACGGCAATTCGCTTCGCACAACCCCTGCTTATTATGAGGCGGAAGATCAGTTAATCGTCACTGCCGATAGTTATGACGTTATTTGTTTCGACGCGTTGTCCGTCGATCCTGATGGAACGGAGATATGGCGTCAGGATACAGGTGGTTTTCTTGGTTGCTCGCCGACGCTTGACGGCACTAAGATTTATTTTGGCGGTGAAGAAAATACGTACAGATTCGATCACGCAACCGCCCCACCACCGGTTCTTGACTGGTCGGAGCCATATAATCCTACATGCTTCGTTGGCGCGCAGGCTTCCGGTGCACTGGATGACGAGCACTACTATGATCTCACGTACATGCCCGGTAAACTTCTTGCTCATGATCGCGATACCGGCGCTGTCGACTGGATGTTCCCGCCTGTATCGGCTGATAATATTCAGGGTTACCTGGCAAGTCCGGCGATCAGCGGCGACACGATTTACTGCATCCAGACCCAGAATGGTGAGCTTTACGGTCTTGATACAGCGACGGGCACGGAATTATTCCATTATTCCCTGGGCGATTGGTCAGGATTTTCATCCATTGCAATCGATGATGACCGTCTGCTGGTGGGCTGCAATGACGGAAATATGTACTGCTTCGGACCAACGTAAATAATGATCAAGTTGGTCGGAAGCATTGTTTAGATAATATTTATCTAAAGACAATATAGAATCTGGAGGTTCTCATGATTAGTTACAGGCAGATTGGACTTGCGTTGGTTGTGGGTGCTTTTTTTCTGCTGACAGGATGCGGTAATGGTGGCGGTCAGACTGTCACAGCGCCGACTTTAAATAATGGGATGGATGTCTCGAACCATGCTTCGGCAGACAGTCGCCACTTGTGGGGTTTATGGGATGTGACAATCGATCCCATCTCAGGTCAGTGCGATATCGTCCCGCTTCGAACCGCCAATTTCACAGCGAACGTGAATAATCTTCTGTCGCTGACGCCGGGGAATTTCCAGGTAAGCGATCTCGATGCATCGAATTTCCAGACAGAAGGCCGTCTGGACTGCACCGTGACGATAAAGCATCCGTTTCCGGGGCTGGACAGGTTCAACGGCTTCGATGTGTGTGGCGTTTTTCTGCACAACGGGGAATCGGCTCTCGGATATGACGGGCTGACCTATGGTGATGGTCCCGATGCAGGGGAGAATGAAGCGATACTTCTGAACGCGGACGGGTACACGCGATGGTTCAACCAGCCTGAATTTGACGGAGACGGAATTCCGTTGTTTGAGTACTGGCCCGGAACGCCGTCCAATCTTCCGGAGCCGACCGCGATGCTGAACGGGTACAGGATTTTCACGGACGGGCTTGACACGGAACAGGATTATTATGGATGGATCAAGTCGGTGGGTAATGCCGATGATCGCAATATCTTCCGGGCGTACTCTGTGAATTCAAGACGATATGAGTTTAAGTTTCCGATGATCGACGATTCTCCGAAGCTGAACTTCCAGTTCGCGGTAGTCGCTACGTGGGAGGAGGGCGATCCAGCGCTGACCGGCGATCCCATTCTCTACGATCCGGAAGACTACCCGGTAAGCGCGAACTGCGATGAGGCGTTCTTCGTGCATGCCTCAACCGTGGCGAGTGATCTCTATTATGTTGATGTTTCGACCTACGGCGGGGATTTTGTCGCGGATATCGAGGTTTTCGACTGGCAGGGAGGATACGGCGGTAATGGTGTCCCGAACGAGATTGAACGTGTGATTATCGAGGGCGATTTCATCCCCGGCGGTTCACATGAATTTTCGCAGGTCGAGCTTGCGGCGATTGCATATCCGGGAACTGAAAATTCATCGGTGTTCCAGGTGGAAATTGTAAATTGTACACCTCAGGCAAGCGGTGAAGCTGAACTCTGGGTGATAGTCGAGAGCGCCGGGTTGAACGGAGGCAACTACGATCAGGGATTCCCGACGACATATCCTGATCCGGCAAGGAGAGCGTCATTCCAGCGTGGAACAGTGGGAATTGACGATGAACATGA
>CBDUUJ010000406.1:0-3138 GCA_965370205.1 uncultured bacterium | reverse complement strand
TTTGTGGGTGTCCTTTCTATCGTCAATCATCCAGAAAAAGACACCCACAAACCCGATGATTATTAAAAAACTGGTCGAGACAGGATTAAGTTTGTGGGCGGCATATTTTTAAATAAATTAGAATCGAGAAATATTACGCCTTTTTCAACAGCCGACGGGACGTCCGCGCTACAAATAAAAACGCCTTTGGGGACAGCCTCTAAAGGGTGAGGGACCGGATAACTAATTTTTCAATTATCATGCTTATTAGTAATCTGAACTTAGGGTCGATATATATAATCGAATGCATTCCAGCTTCAGACAGATTACGCATGCCCGCTCGACTGACCCCGTGACTCTTGTCCTGATCGGTCTGAGCATCCTTTTCACGATCATTTTTATCTTCGGGTTCCGGCATGCCGATCAGGCCGCGACAATTGTCCCCGCCATCGCGATCGCTCTCTGCGTCAGCCTGCTTCTCGTCCCGCAGCGAAACCTGAGCAATATTCTGTTGATCGCGATAGGTCTGAGCATCCCGTTCGCGCATTTCGCGGTTGTTGTTGTCGTGGGAGAGGGAATCCAGTGGATGCATATTTTCGGAGTTCTGCTGATCATTCACCTTTTCGCCCGGTTCCTTCTCGGACAACGCTTATCCATCGCGCCCGCGACCCCCTGGGTGCTGGGATTCGTGGTCGCGTCGTTTATTTCAACCCTTACGGTTATCAACGAACCGGGGGAACATATCGAGGAATTCTGGAAATCGGAAGTCCAGCTCTTTTTTATAGTTCTGCTGTTCCTTGCGGTTACACAGATCAGGATGAAGGACAGCCGAATGCTCCTGCTTCTGAAACTGATGATCGTCCTGAGTGTCCTGATCGCGCTCTTTGGAATCTACCAGCTTCCAGCACGCTTTTTCGGACTTCCCGGCGCTGTCCTCAAGCTGACCAACCCATCCCTGTCGGGCAGTACTCAGGTTATCCGGGTAATCCAGTACATGGTCCGATCGTCATCAATATTTTCAGAGCCGGGTTATTATGGTCATTACCTGGTCGGAATGATGGCTCTCAGCCTGACCGCCGCTATGCACAGACCGAAACTGTTCGGCTCACCTTCCCTGCTCTATGGAATGATCGGCATCCAGATCATCGGGCTGGTTTTCAGTTCCTCCATGGGGTCTTTCTACATATTCACTGAACTGATTCTTGTCATGATTCTCCTCGAACGCAGAATTCAAAGGAACAGGATTCTCATCACGATCCTGGCGATAATTATCATCGGCGGCATCACCATGTCGGTCGCGGAATCCATCTCGGGGTTTCCCCTGCGTGAGTATCTCTCAGAACGCGTATACGGTATCTACATGTTTGTGATCACCGGAGGCGACAGGTCATTTATGGTCGGAAGCGAGAGTGCATACCAGCGTGTCGACACAGCGCAAATTGCCATGAGGGTCTGGCAGGATCATCCATTGATCGGGGTCGGGATGGGATCATACTCGCTGATATCCTATCGCTATGGAGATTATAACCCGTCCGGATTCGCCGCAAACGCGCTTGTAAACATCCTTGCGGAAACCGGGATAATAGGTCTTATCGCGATCCTTGGCGTGGCGTTTTCAAGTCTGATGGGTCTCTTCCGCATTTTTTACAGAAAACCAGAACACTCCACTACTGATTCCACGAACACAAATGATGAAATCCTCCCGCTTATCGCAAGGATGGTGTTTTACCTTATAGCTGTAGAAATGATATATTTCCATGTCATATCGAGTTTTTACTGGCCGGGGATCTGGTTTTACCTCGGCCTGGGAGGAATGATCGTCCTGGCCGCCAGAAGAAAGGAAACATCCCGGACTATCTCAAATTGATTCAGCCATGCGCATACTCTGGTTACTTCCCGTTCTGCCATATCCCCCCGACACCGGCGGAAAGCAGGATTCATATTTTCTGATCCGCGAATTCAGCCGTCTCGGCGATGAGATCACCTGCGGGGTGATTTACCATGGCAGCGAGCAGCCTTCTATCCCGCCTGAATTTGCTGAGTTGGTCGAGAGGGTGGTTTTTCTTCCGGGGAATCCGAAAGCCCTTGCCGCGAGATTATTCGCGAGCCTCGGAGATGATATCCCGTTCAAATTTAGAAAATACTATTCGGAAAAGGCGATTGATCTTGTTGTCGGGCTTCTGGAAACCGATTTGAATTTCGATGTGGTTATTATTCATCATCTCCATCTCGTACCGCTCGCTCTCGACAGCCGCGACCGTCTCGCCCGCACCGGAAACAGGATTCCACCAATTATTCTGAGAACCCCGAACGTGGAGTCCGCAATTGTCGACAAATATTCCAAACGTATCGACAATCCTCTAATCAAAACATTCGCGAGAAAAGAAGCGAAGAAAATGAAAAAGTATGAGGGTGCCGTGATGGCGGAATTCGACCTCGTCGCCGCGATCAGCCCTGTCGACCGCGACGTTCTTCTGGAAATGTCAAAGGGAAAGGGTCGGATTATCTCGGTTACCGCCGGAATGGATGCGGATGAGATTCGCATTTCGAAAAACGCTCCCCAACCAGGGGAGGTGGCATTTGTCGGGACATTCGACTGGCATCCGAATGTCGATGGCGCTCTCTGGATGATCGGAAAGGTCTGGCCGAGCGTAATCGAACGAATCCCGGACGCCCACTTAAGCCTTGTGGGCCGAAAGCCACCGCCGCCTCTTTCCAATGCAGCAACAGACAGTGTTACTGTTACGGGATGGGTTGACTCGGTCGGTGAATATGTCGAGTACGCGTCGTGTATCGCGGTCCCGCTCTGGATCGGAAGCGGCATGCGGCTCAAAATCCTGGAGGCTTTCGCGTACGGCAAGGCGGTCGTCTCGACATCCCTCGGCGCTGAGGGGATCGAGGCTGTCGACGGGGAACACATATTGCTCAGGGACGATCCAAAAGAATTCGCCGACGCGGTTGTGGAGATTTTATCCGATGAATCGAAACGCGATATGCTCGGAAAAAATGCCCGCAAATTAGTCGAGGAGAAATATACCTGGATGAAAGTGTCAAACGACATGAGAAATGCAATCGGGGAACTAATGGATAACAGGTAGTCGGGTCCAACCCACCATAAATGGTGGGGTACCGGAATGGTATATTGTTATAAATTTTTAA
>CBDUUJ010000405.1:0-3138 GCA_965370205.1 uncultured bacterium | reverse complement strand
TACCCCACCCTTTAGGGTGGGCGATCCCGGAAACCATGCGTCTTCCACCCACCCTGAAGGGTGGGGTACCGGAAAAAACTTCGTTTTTCAATACTCCCAGGGATGCCGGCGTTACGACAGGAGTAAGCGTTAATGAATATCGGAATTGTGGGCGCGGGAACAATCGGAGCTTATTTAATCAGGGAACTGAAAAATGATCCTTCTTTCAGCCTGGTTGCGATTGCAGATATTGATACCGACAGGGCATTGAGTGTGCTGAGTGAGAATGGATATCCGGATACATTGCTGGTATCGATGGAGGATTTTCCATCCGATACGGATATCTACATCGAATGTGCGAGTGGGTCTGTCGCGGGTGAAGTAGCGAAATATGCACTTGAAAAAGGGAAAATCGCGATTATTGCGAGTATCGGCGGACTTGGAGATATTAGTGAATACAGGGTTATTGCTGAAAGAACCGGAGGTCGGCTTATCCTGCCGTCCGGCGCGATTGCAGGACTTGATGCGTTGAAGGCGATACCGTCGGAAAGCGTAACCGGAGTACTTCTGAAAACCACAAAGCCTTCGAGTACTCTTGCAGATGCTGAATACCTGAAGGAAAACGGAATTAATACTCTCGAATTAACTGAGCCGAAATGCGTTTTTTCCGGAACCGCACGTGAAGCTGCAAAGGCGTTTCCAAGGAGTATCAATGTGGCTGCGGCACTGGCGCATGCGTCGGTCGGACTCGATAAAACGGATGTTGAAATATGGGCGGACCCGGACGGCGATCGCAACCGTCACGCAATTCGGGTTGAAAGTGGCCACGGAATCCTGATAATGGATGTCGCGAATGTTCCGTTCGAGGAGAACCCGCGGACAAGCAGGCTCGCGGCCTACTCGATTCTTGCCACTGTGCGTGGACTCACAAAGCCGATTGTTGTCGGCACATGAGGTACGATTATGGATTTTGACCGGGACGACATACTCTACGAATTCCCATGGGAGACCATCGATGCCGATATCGTACGATGGCTCGCGGAGGATATCGGTCGCGGCGATGTCACCACCGATTCTCTTCCGCTTGACGGGATAAAAATCACAGCGGAAGTACTCGCCAAGTGCAATGGAGTGGTTTCCGGTATTGGTGGCTTTATCAGGATACTTCAGAAATCCAACCCGGACCTTATCGTTTCAAAGGCTGTGCATGACGGAACTTCCTTCCAGCCCGGCGATATCCTTGTGAGGGTCACCGGTAACGCAAGACAACTTCTTCATGCCGAGCGGACCGCGCTGAATCTCCTGACTCATCTTTCGGGGATAGCTTCGCTTACATCCGAATTTGTCAAACTGACCGCCGGAACGAAAGCGAGAATTGTCGACACGAGAAAGAACACTCCCGGACTTCGAGCGCTTGAGAAATATGCCGTGCGATGCGGCGGGGGATTGAATCACCGTTCCGATCTGTCCGCCGGTGTGATGCTCAAGGACAATCATCTCGTGCTTGTCGGCGCCGAACTTGAGGATGCCATCGCTTTTCTCAGGAAGAATAACGGTCACACAATAAAGATAGAGGTCGAAGTGGACGATATTGACCAGGTGGAGCGTGCCGCAAATGCCGGGGCGGATATTGTCATGCTCGACAATATGACCCCGGACGACGGTCGCGAGGCGGTTCAGCTTGTGGGCGACAGGGTGCTGATCGAAGCATCCGGCGGGGTCACTCTGGAGACTGTCCGGGACTGGGCTGAGAGCGGAGTTGATGTGATTTCAGCGGGAATGATAACTCATTCCGCGCCGAATGCCGACCTGTCGCTTGATTTTAAATCAGCCGGTCAATGATCGAAAATAACAGGGCTTAAACGATATTAATATTGAGATACTATCCGGAATATTACCTGGACGTAAATAATAAACTGAACGATTCCGGACAGAGAAGTTTCAGAAAGGAAATCCATCGTGACTGAAGACATCAGACATCGTCAGGAGCATATCGAGTTCCTGGAGAATTATATTACGGAACTTACTGAGAGGATCGAGGAACTCACCGAAGGCAGGGATATGCCAAAATTGATCCGATCACTCGAATACCGCATAAATGTTTTAAATAATGCGGACGGGCAGTTCAACGGGCGGATTACCGAGTTGAAGAGTGATCTGGATACACTCCAAAATGATTATGTGAAAATTGAGCCGATCCTTGAGAAACTGGAGATCGAGCGTGCGTTTTACCGAAGCCTTCAGGCGGAGCAGTGACCCCTTCATTCAAACGTTATGTTACTTGCTGTCGATATAGGGAACACCAATATTGTATGTGGTGTCTTCGAGGGTGATACGATCACTGCGAAGACACGGCTGGCAACCGATCTTCACAAAACCGCTGATGAATACGGGGCACTCCTGACAAGTATCCTGACTCTAAAGACGGGAATAGATGACAGCGATGCTTCTCACAGTATTACCGACATCGCTCTCTCGTCGGTTGTGCCATCGCTGACCAGCACTTTCCGCATGGTGGCGGAAACATATTTCGGTATTGAGCCTCTTGTTGTCGGGCCGGGAATTAAAACTGAGCTTGCGATCAAGTACGATGATCCCCGCAAGGTCGGCGCCGACAGGATCGTCAATGCTGTCGCCGGAATTCATCTCTATACTCCACCGCTGATTATCATTGACTTTGGAACCGCCCTCACATTCTGCGCGATTACGAAAAATCGCGAATATATCGGCGGAGCGATATTTCCCGGTTTGAGTCCCTCTTATGCGTCGCTTGCCCGGAGTGCAGCGCTGCTAAGCATGATTGAGTTCCGGAAACCGTCTCACGTAATCGGTCGTGCGACCGAGGAAAGCCTTCTTTCGGGTGCGATAAACGGATACGCGTCGGTGGTTGAGGGCATGGTGATGAGGTTCCGAAGTGAGCTTGACGGCGACGTGACCGTGATCGGCACGGGAGGGCTGGTCGAGCTGATAGCCGACGCAACCGATGCGATTCAGCATATCGATCCGGACCTGACGCTGAAGGGTCTGAAAATCATCCATAATCTAAACCGTAACTGAACTGCGAGGAGCTGTTAATAAAGTGAGACCGTTGCAAAAGGGGAAATGGGGCCGCAGCAAGCAGCGCCCCTACAGACAAGATCCTCATGAATAGGGGCTTGT
>CBDUUJ010000404.1:0-3147 GCA_965370205.1 uncultured bacterium | reverse complement strand
AAGGCAAAAACAAAATGTCCCCGGACATGAATAAATTTTTACTTTCTAAAATTGGTCTAAAACCCGGCAATAAAAAAACCCCCGTTTGAAGCGGGGGTACTTTTTTTCATTTTCAGATATCTCTACAACGCAATGATCTGGACCGATGCCTCGTCCGTGAATCCATCGTCATCGGTTACCCGCAATGTTGCGTTATATGTTCCCGGGTTCTGATAGTTCGCTGTCGCCGTTGGAATATCCTCGGATTCGTAATCGTAAACCCCGTTGGAGTTAAAATCCCACTCGTACAGAACAATGTCGCCATCCAGATCGAACGACCCGGAACCGTCAAGGGTCACAACCAGCGGCGCATATCCCTGAGCGGGAAACGCTGCAGGCTGAGCGGACGGTCCCGATAATTTCACATCCACCAGTGCGGTCGCTCGATATGCCTGCCCCTGGGCATCCTCCACTTCAAGGAGAATTTCATACAGGCCGGGTGACGCGTAATGAATTCCAACTTCAAAGACTTGAGGACCACCGTAATCCCAGTGCCCGTCACCATCGACATCCCAGCGCATATAATACGGCGCAAGTCCACCGATAACATTAGCCCACATGTTAACGGGCATCGGTGCATGGCCTACGGTTTTCGAGAGCCCGATTGTGCACTGCAACTGGAAGGCAACACCACCAGGATTGTCACCCGGGGGCGGGGTTATTGGCGGCTGCTGGGGCTGCCATACCGGACCATTATTGCTGCATCCGGCAAGTGATAAAATTATCGCTATCGCGAACAGTGAAACGTATACTCGACGCATAGAGGAACGTCCTCCAGTGATTACATAATATGAATAATGGCCGGGCATAAACCCGGAAAGTGAGTTGTTATCGTAGCAGATTTCCACTCTGTAAGCAATCCCGAAAACCGGACATTTCTACTTTGCTCCGAGATATTCGAAAACCACCAATATAGCCCTTTCTCACATTCACTCCCATTTGAATCGGATCAGGCTCCGGATCAGGCCGTTGCATCGAAATCCCGACCGGGTTCAGCCGTCGGATCGGGCGGTGCTTCATACTGGTCGCACACAGCGCATATCGGATAATCGTCCAGGCTCACATCATAAAGATCGCAGTGCCACCTGAAAGCTCCATCGGTCAGTGGAGCGCTATAATCCTCATTTGCGCCTTTGTCGATATCTCCTTCTATGATCACCTCGGAAAGGGCATCGAAATCTTCGCCTTTCCCGGCGGATTCATCAGGATATTCCCCTTCATCAGCCTGTTCATCCTCATCCGGAATCTCAATACAGTTAAGGTGGATACAGGGATCCTTCCATCGCCGCGATTCAATAAGCCTGTCAAGCTCCCCTGCTTTCACCAAATTGGATATCCTGTGAACTCCCCAGTAGAAAAGCAGGTACACTCCTCCAAGAGTCAACAGCGCGGCAATAATGCTCGCGAGCGGGATATATCCCTCAAGCACATCCTGAATCCGGAAAGCTGTCATGATAAACCCGAGACACCATCCAGGAATCGCAATTATAAGAAACAATATGCCAATCGGCAGGGTGACAGCATTTACGCCAGTCAGTGTATCCCGGAATTCATCTGCAAGCAGAATCTCCAATCTGTCTATTTCATCCTCTTTACCATCAATCCCCGATTCGTCTTCTGTTTCCTCTTCATCTTCTGCAACAACCGACTCCCGCTCGCTATCCCGGCTCTCCTCATCGTCAGGCTCGACCGATTCAGGCTCATCATCTATTTGCCGCTCCACTATCTCAACATTTTCATCCTCCGGATTCACAGGCGCGACACATTCCGGCTCACCCGCAATCTGAATCTCGGACCGACCTTCATCCTCATCTATTTCTTTTTCCATGATTTGCTCATCGGCGGAATCCCCTGTAAAAAGCGGAAGTGTTTCAGCTCCGGCTTCGGGGGAATCGGACGGCGCATCATGGGATGTATCGAGAGGATCTTTCAGGTCACCCGACCCGGTTTCAAATGGCGCCTCATCCAAAAGAGACCTCTGCTCTTCCGGTTCATCGCCGGCAGGGGGCTCGGATTTCACTTCAGGCTTATCGTTTTCCCGACCCTCATCGCTGGAGTCGGGAAGCTGAAGCCACTCCTCCAGGTCGGGCGGTTTTTTACTGCGATGGGACTCGTTATTCTCGGAACAGGTCATAATCTCTCGCCTGCCAGGTCATTGGAGAGCAGGACAAATATAATACACCAAACCGGCGCAATGAAGCACCGGATATCATTCATCTGGAGCCGAAGAGGGGATTCGAACCCCTGGCCTGCTGATTACGAATCAGCTGCTCTACCCCTGAGCTACTTCGGCATGACATCATTTCAATCCGGTACAGTATACCCGGCAAATACGTGCAGGGCAATTCATTTAAAACACACAGATCATGACCCTGAAACAAACCGTAACGCCGGCATCCCCGTCAACCGTAACGCTGGCATCCCTGCCGGCTGTAACGCTGGCATCCAGCCGGCAAAGCCCGAATTCATGCGTATCCGCGTGCTATATCACATTGACAGGTATTATAGAGATATGATAATATTTAATATTGGAAGTAAAGCCTGCCCTTTTATCCTTCTCATGCGGACGTGATAAAATTTCAGTCGGGCGCATTGGAAATCCGGTGCGAGTATACACCGGTACAGTAATTGACTATAGCCCTGACGGGTGTTAACATAACGACCGCAATAGCGTATTGTGCCGCTTCTAGAGCGGTACAAAAAATAATATTACTATGGAGGTTTGAGATGGTCTTTCCCCGTAGGACCTTGTTACTCATTAGCCTCGTCATATTTACCCTTGTGATTGGCTGCTCGGGAGGCGCGGGGGAGACCCCTACGTCGCCCGACATGCCCGATAATCAATTCACCGCTGAATTGAATCGCGGCGCGGACAACAGCACAATCATCTGGGAAACAGGCGAGGTAATCCTCGATACAGAGGAACTCGAAGTGACAGTTACCCCACTTCGAACAGCTGATTTTACTCTTAATATTGTCAAATTCCTGCAGCCACCTGCAGGCAATCCAGGCAATCTCACTTTTGCGTTCGACATTCCCAACTGTGACTTTGCCAACGCTTACATCGATCTGGATCTCACTATCAATCACCCATTCCCAGGCACCGAG
>CBDUUJ010000403.1:0-3148 GCA_965370205.1 uncultured bacterium | reverse complement strand
TGAAGAAGAATCAACTGAGGATGAAGAAGAATCAACTGAGGATGAAGAAGAATCAACTGAGGATGAAGAGCAACCGATTGACAATGAAGATACAGAAGAAGAATAAAAAAAAAGAATCCGGTACCCCACCCTTTAGGGTGGGTTGAGCATAATAGATGAAAGGAGCATGAATTCTGGGATTACCCACACTAAAGGGTGGGATACCGGAGTTGAGTTTCCTGTTACCACTGTTCCTTTTCAAACCGGCATCGGAATAATGAATACATGAACAGGCGACTAAAAAGACATATTAATAAACGTAATCCCTCGACCTATCGAGCGGACATCGCCTCAAGGCGGGTAATAAATCTTGTCCTTGCTGTCATATTTGCCCTCTTGCTCGTTCCGTCGCTTCTGCACGCGCAGAATGGACTTTCAGGAACCATTCAGGACCCGGAAACATATGACGCAATCGATCCATCCGGATTCGATCCCGAGGATGCGGTCCAGCGCAGCGGTATGGAAAATGAAATGGATATCCATGACCTTCTCGCTGGCGGCCTGTCGGGATATGAACCGGAGGACGCGATCCAGCTAAGCGGTTTTGAAGATGAACCGGGTCTTCAGTTCTCCTCATGGGAGGAGGAAGCATACGATATCAGCGGCGGCCAGGCTGAATTCCTTCCGGGAGATATGCAATATCCCCCACCGGATTTCGGGGAGGGATTCGACCTTTCCCCGGATGATGGCGAGCCGGCGGTTACGGGTCTGGAGGAAGACGAGGATTTCATGCTGCCTCTGATCGTCGTGCCGGATTTTGCGGAGATCTACGACATCAGCCCGGTCCATACGGAGAGAGCGATTTTTTCATCCCGACCCTGGGACCCGTTCTATGAGGAATTAATATCGGATGCCCCCGCGCCGGATATCTCTCTCCTGGGACCAATTTCTGAGATAAAAGAGGAGGGGATCGATTTTACCGATGTCGCCGCCGACTGGATTTATCATCAGAAAAGCGCAGGCCTGACCGAGCTTCGCGGACACGTGATGATCATCTATGACACTACGATCATCACTTGCGACGAGGCGACTCTCGATGAGGTAAACGAGTTTTACCGTTTCTTCGGGGAGGGCAGGGTGTTTGTCGATGACGCGGATTTCACTCTTGAATGCGACGAGCTGGAAATCCACGACGCTGAAGATCGGAAGATGATCTACATACTCGGACGAAGCACGATGGTTGTGTATACCGATGAGGACGCCGAGGAACCGGGGGAGGATTCATCGCGACGTTCACGTCTGGATTACGCGTTTAAGCAGCAGGACACGACGATCACATTCACAGGCGCTGAATACGATTACGAAAACGACATTTTCGATGCGCATGACGGTGTGCGGTTCGAGCAGTCCGATAAATACGCTGAAGGAGTTGAATTCCACGGCGAAAATGAGACCGAATACATGCTCTTCACAGGTAACTGCGAGTTCTGGCAGCAGGATGGTCAGTGGCTGTATGAACATCGAGTGGTGGAGGATGAGGAGAGTCCGCCGTCGAGGGGCGATAAAATAACCCGCGCGCTCCTGAGTGTACCGACAACGATCACTTGCGATGAGGCTGAGGCGGAAGGTGAGACCGGATGGCTTGAATTGAGATCCACCGGCGGGGATGTGGTCTATTTTCATCAGGACGACAAACACGCCGAATGCGATCTCTTCACGCTCTGGTATTCCGATGACGATGAAGTGGAGGAAACGGAGGAGATTCCCCGTAATCTTTTCGATGAAATTGAAGGAATCGATGAGCCTGAAAAACCGGAGGAGCCTGGCGAATTCATCAAGCCGTTCGGGTTCGGATCGTTAAGGCTTGCTTCGCAATATCCATCCGGATATCTGCCATGGGAAAGCGATACGGATATTTTCGGTGAGAATATCTGGAATTACGATTTTGTCCTGCCTGCTGAAATAGGCGAGCAGTTAACCGGCACCGAGTCGAAACTGGAGCCGGGTGAAATTCAATCCGCGAATGAAAATCAGACGGAGTCCTCCGATATTCCGGGTATGGATTATATCGAGGGTATTCTTGATGAGCACGGGATCGAAATTCCCGAAAATGTGGATATTGAAGAATTGCTGGAGGATCGGGGGCTGGAAGGATTGCTCGATGGTGAGAATGAGACAGAAACGCCGGGAGTAACGCTTGAGGGTATGGGTCCGATGGCGGGAGGACCGGTGGCGGGAAGTCCGGAGGGAATTCCGGATGTCCCGGATTCAGAACCGGAGGAGGAGATCGAGCCTGTCGGTAGCATTTCCGAATTAACTCTGGAAACGGAGGAGCTTATCACCGGAGGACCCACTGAGGAGATCGAAGGTCCGCGTAACGAGATCATCATGCAGGGGAATGTGTTTGTCCGACAGGAAAACGGAGACTGGCTTTTCGATTACGATGTCGTGGACGAAGAGGAAGAGGACGAGGAGACGGTCGAGCAGATACGTAAATGGGCGAACGGATCGTGCGACTATCTTCACATCTGGACAAAGGACGAATTGATCGAAGGGACAGGATCGGTTTTCGGGGAGCAGGACAACCAGGACGGAGCCGCCGATTTCCTCAGGTATCTCGGCAATCTCGAAATGCTCTATCTGAAAGGCAATGTCATTGTGAATCGTGAGGGAAAACATAAACTCATGAGCAACGAGGCGTTTATGTTCTTCTCGACCAAGGTCTTCGAGGCGCTCGGCGCGGTTCGGACAACGGTCATGGTTGATGTCGAGGAGGAACGGGCAGGTATACAACAGGAAGAAGAAACCTCCGAAGAGCAGTGATTCAGACTAATCCAATAAATGAAATTTATTCATATTCGGGGACATTTTGTTTTTGCCTTCTATGACGATGAATTAGACCAATTTTAGAAAGTAAAAATTTATTCATATCCGGGGACATTTTGTTTTTGCCTTCTACAACGATGAATTAATCAGGGATCTGCGGGGCAAAAAAAAGTGTCCCCTCAATCAAACGAGCGTCAATTAACAGGATTGGTCTCAGATTGTAAAAAAATCGGGTGCCACCCTCAAGCAGATTGACCGAACGAAGTGAAGGCAATATGGGTCTGTTGAAAAAAAACAAGTTTTTTCCGGTACCCCACCCTTTAGGGTGGGTGGAAGGCGCATG
>CBDUUJ010000402.1:0-3153 GCA_965370205.1 uncultured bacterium | reverse complement strand
GTAGAAGGCAAAAACAAAATGTCCCCGGTTATTTATTTATCGTCGCAGAAGGCAAAAACAAAGTATCCCCGAAGTAGTGATGTCTGTTGATAGGGGACACCTCTTTTCGTCCTCGAAAAGCAGGTGTCCCCGATTATTACGATTATTCATGTAGTTCAATGAAATTCCTGAGTGTTCTGAGACCGTTTGTGACCGCTTTTTCACGGACCTCGTCGCGCTTTCCAAAAATATCGAAATCCTTAACTTCCTCGTTGCCGGAAGCGTCGACAACAGCCCAGTACACCCGTCCAACGCTTGAGCTGTCGTCATTCTTCGTAGGCCCGGCGTTTCCCGTGACCGCGACAGCATAGTCGGTCTTGAATAATTCCAGCGCTTTTGCCGCCATCGCGAGAGTTATCGCCGGGGTGATAAGTCCGGTATCGAGAAGGTCGTCGGGCAGATCGAGAAGGAGCTTCTTGGTTTCCCGTGTGTAGACATTAACTCCACCCTTGTAGACTTTCGAGCTTCCCGGCACTCGTGTAAGCGCGTAACCCATTCCGCCGGCGGTCATGCTTTCGGCGGATGAGATTGTTTTTCCCGATTTTAAAAGACCGAAGATGATCTTTTCCGCGTTGGTCAGGTTTTTATCGCTTTTCGGACCGATCCGTCCAACCGGTTGTCCTGTCTGATCCGGAGTCATATGCTTATTTCCTTAGAATTGTTCATTTTCTGCAAGTTCAGAGAATCGCATGGTACCCGACAATGATCGTCACTGCAATTGTTTTTATATATGATACGTGATGCCGGCAGAAAAGGGATTGTTGAATGAGAAAGAAAAATCCGGTACCCCACCCTTTAGGGTGGGCGATCCCAGAAACCATGCGCCATCCACCCACACTAAAGTGTGGGGTACCGGAAAATTCTTAATTTTTGAATAACCTTAGAGATGCCAGCGTTACTTCATCCATTCCGCTTCGAGATCGTAGGGAAGTGCGCCTGTGATGCGGGTTCTGATTATTGATCCGGGTTCAACCGATTCCGGGACGCCGCCGACAAGCACCAGCCCGTCGATCTCCGGTGCGTCGCGGTAGCTTCTTCCGACCCGTCTGCCGTCGTCGGTTTCTCCTTCCATGAGGACATCAATTTCTTTGTTGATCCACTTCTCGTGTATTTCGAGGGAGATATCCTGCTGGGCTTCCATGATTTGATGTATCCGCTGCTCCGCGATGTGCGACTGAACCTGATCGGGAAGTTCGGCGGCGGGTGTGCCGTTCTCGGGTGAAAATCGGAAAATTGTCAGCCGATCGATTCTCGCGCTCTCCAGGAATTCGTGCAATGCATCGATATCTTCCTCTGTCTCGCCGGGAAATCCGACAATGAAAGTGGTCCGTATACATGCCGGAACCGGCGAGTCGGCAAATCTCATGCGGATTTTTTCGATGATCTCAATCGCGTCGATATCCGGCGCGAGACGGTTCATCAGGCGGAGGATTTTCGGCTGGACATGCTGGAGTGGGATATCGAAATACGGAATTATGTTCGATGAGTCGGCGATTGTGTTCAGAAGGGCAGGGGAGATTTTGCTCGGATAGAGATAATGCAACCGTATCCAGGTTTCGTTCGGGAGATTTGCCCTGTTGAGTTCGGTCAGGAGATGATTCAGGCTGGACCCGATATCCGATCCGTATGCGGTCGTGTCCTGGCTGATGATGATTAATTCTCTGATTCCCTCTGACGCAAGGTATTTAGCTTCCTCCACGATGTCGCCGATGGGACGGGAAACATGCGGACCTTTAATTGCGGGGATTGTGCAGAACGAACATGAGTGTCCGCATCCCTCGGAAATTTTGATGTAGGCGGTCCAGGGTTGGGTCAATCTGAGTCGTGGAGCGGCGGCAGGGGAGAGGGTCGCCCGTCCGGGAATGATTAAATCCTCGACACGAGTTATTTCGGGTTTTTCTTTATTCCATAATAATTCGATAAGCCCGGGAAGGTCGGGGAGAGATCCCACGCCGCAGACAAGATCGAGATCGGGGAACTGACGGGCGAGATCGAATCCATCCCGCTGTGGAAGGCACCCGGTCGCGATGAGGATAACGTCCGGATTATCTTTCCTTATTTCGCAGATTTCCTCAAGCGCTTCGATACTTTCCAGAATCGCATCCTGAATAAATCCGCATGTGTTTACGATCAGGCATTCGGCATTGTTGATGTCATCTGTGAATTCCCAGCCGAGTATTTCAAGCTCGCCGAGAAGCCTTTCGCTGTCCACAGTATTTTTCGGACATCCGAGGCTTATGATTCCGAGGATTTTTCGCCGGGCTTTGCGGATCATGGATTGATTATAGCCTTAACTGTACCGGTAACCGAAAATTTATACAGAAAAATAATCATTTTTACTCACGACGGGTGGCGCCTACAAGCGTTCTGGAAGCTTTCTATCGCTCATAGTAGAATGTTAAAACAACACTCTGAGAAAACGTCTGGGAAATGCGATAAGCTTGTAGGTGTCTCAACCGGATTGAGCATATCCCGCGCTCATATTTTCCAATTTAAAATCGGATTAAGACCTTCCGGGAGACCAGTATTGATGGTATATTCAAGTGGGGATCGGTTGAATCCCCGCTAAAAATTCGGCGATTCTCATGATGGTCCCGGCGGATTATTCTCCTCCTGAATCCGCCGGGCATTTTTTTTAGGAAGATTCCTTTTTAGTAATAAAAGGATTTATAATATCAGCCTATGGGCGACACAATGGCATTCTGCAGTATATGTGGAGAACGTATGCAGCAGTCGGGGGCTATCCTGGAAGTGTCCGGCGCAGGATTCCGTCTGACTGTCTCAGGTGTTCCGGTATTTAAATGCGGCAAATGCAGAACATCTTTCAGTTTTCAGGATTCCCAGGCTGACATTGACGATATCATTACCGCTGTCATGAATGCCCTCGATAAATTTGCTCCCGGCAATTATGGAACCCCGGTGCATACCGGCGGTCAATGTATCAAATGCAGGGCTGCGCTCCCACATCAGATTGATGAAACCCGCTCCCATTTTTCCGCCAATGCCCCGATAAAGCCCGGCGGGCCGATCATTGGCATCCGGTATTATGGCGACTCGCTGACCTGTGCCTCATGCGGTCAAAAGCACCCATTCCTCGCACCGACAATATACCAT
>CBDUUJ010000401.1:0-3180 GCA_965370205.1 uncultured bacterium | reverse complement strand
AGCTGGGTTACAGTGAAGAACAGACCCTCGAAATGGTGAATTTCTCCCTGGTAAATCTTTAATCGTAATGTTCTGATCGGTTAAAAAACTTCCGATTGAAGACGGACTTCCTGCTGGATGGTATATAGTGGTGATAAGACATCCGCGATATTGCCGGGTGAACTTATATGTAGTATCATTTATTTAAGTGAAGAAATTGAGGTAAAGGGAAAGAAAAATGCTATGTTCGGAACAAATCCTGGCATACTTTTTCATCAGGGAGGTATTTATTCATGAAACGTGGGTTTACGCTGATAGAATTAATGATCGTTGTCGTAATCATTGGAATAATATCCGCAATAGCTATCCCAAAATTCGGAAATATCAAGACTGATTCCCAGAAATCCTCGTGCAGATCGAACATGCGCAATCTTGCATCAGGGATGAGCATGTACTTCGCTGAAAGAAACACGTACCCGAGCAGTATCGAAGATCTTGACTGCATGATGGCAAACGCATCCGAAATGCGTTGCCCGTCTGCCAGCGGTTCAAGTTCCGGAACGGCAGGAAAGTACTATGTATATGGATATATATACACCTGGGGCAATGTAACATATTCTTATTACTACTCAATCTGTTTTTATGTTTTTCCCGAACATGGATACTTCTGGGATGGCATTTCCAGCTGGGAACTCGGCTGGACACCTGAGTAAGGCGTTGTCTGGAATGAGACTCTTAAGACATTGATCAATTCGGGAAACAGTAAAATACGGGTAAAGGAAGGTATTTAATGAGTAATTCTGATCCTGCTGAAAGTCGGAATTTCGATGAAGCTGAAAAAGCATTGAGCGAAGAGAGAAAACAATTCCACAGTAAGAAGAAAGAGAAGAAAAAGATTCCTCCAGTATACCTGCTTTCAGGAAGCGTAGCGGTTCTTGTTATTGTGCTTGTTCTACAGTTCGTGTTTTCCGGTAAAGATGAAATCACTGGACCGACAATTTCTCAGGTAGTGGTCCAGCAGTTCGATGGTCAACTTAACGCCTTGTCACAAATGGTTAGAAGCTACGAATTGGAGTTTGGAACACTTCCCGCGACAGAGAAGGAGTTTCTCGGATATGATGATCCTGTCATAACTTATAATCGAACAGCCTCTCATTCATACAGGCTGGTTTATACTTTTGGTGATTCAGTCTTTGTGCTGGAAGATAGTATTGATACGGAAACAGACATCGAGTCAATTCAATTTCCCGGCAATTTGCCTGAAGATTTTCCACCGGATATTCCGACTCCACCTGCTCACGGTCAAACACTCCCGTGAGAAATACGCTCGCGAGGTGCATTATAACTTCAGCAATTCACTGCGATTAATACCAGAGAACCATTGCCTTTTCTGTTTCAAAGCCATTAAACTTCCTGTAACGAGTATCCAGTTCATATCTGTCGACAGCGATGTTTGACTGCGATTATTTCGAGTAGTATGGTTTTTTCATGTATAGATATATAAATCGGGAGGAGGAAAGACAGCCTGGGAGCGAATTGAATCATGACGGACAATCGACTTATCTTGCACTTGAATGGAGTTGGAATGCGCGCTAAATATCATTTTATTACCTGCATCATAATGATGATTTTATCGGGAACGTTGCACGGTCAGGCGTTTCTATCCAATCTTGAAGCGGGAAAGGATGATCCGATATATACAACTTACGCTGCTCCGCTTAACCGTTCGGAATTTATTATTGACGAAGGATACGTATTCAAATGGTATGATTTGCAGGACGGAATTGATTTCGAAACGGACAATGGCGGAAGCCTCTGCATTGGGTATAAACTGAATGGAGAGTTCCGATATTATTTAAATGAATTTCTTGCGGAACCGCTTATCACAACATCATACAGTGATTTAGTTAAATATTATTATTATCCTTTTGAAGGAATACGCGTCGAAATATTTTTTGATGTTTACAGTTCCAGAATAGCGATACAGGATATATTTATCACCAATGAGAGCGGTTCTGATGCGGAGTTAATCGTTTATCCATTTTTCTATCATCATACGGATGAGATTACAGATGTATCGATAATTGATCCTGAATACGACGGTTTTACTTTTCAGCATAAAGAGAGACCGGATGGCTGGACTACTTCCCACGGTGTGCCTTATCAGGAGGATTTACTCAATGTTTATATCATTGATTCGGAAGCCGATGAATTTGGTGCGTATACTCATTTAACCGATTCTTCTTCAATGATATGTAAGCAGGGAAGTAATCTCTTCGCGCAATATGGCAATATAGACTCGAACGTACTTGGCAACAGCAGTACGTATAGCGGTCAAAACACTGCCTTTTTCAGCGATGTTTTAAACGGCCGGTTGTCTAATACTATTCCTGCGACTGATGTTAAAATAGCGGCAATGCAGAAAACAGTAACAATCCCTTCAGGTCAGAGTTCTCAGTTGCGGATAATCAGAGGCGTGGCTGAATCCGAATCCGATGTAAATGATCTGATAGCTGAATGCAGAAGTTTGAGGTTTATTGATTTACAGCCCTTTGTAGAGGACGCCGAACAGGTTTACGGCAGCATCCCAGATTTGTCATTTTCAAACCATGATTATGAAATACTTTACTGGAGCGCTTTTTCATTGATGCGGCAGTGTATGATGCCGCCGGAAGGGGAATGCTCCTATAATTATTATGTTTTTTCGCGCGAGCCGACCTGGGGCTGGGGACACGGTGGTCAGGTTTTCCATGAAAGCCTGGTAATGATTGCCTATGCTTTTATGGACGGACAAAGCGCTATGAATTCCCAGCGCGTTTATATGGAACGACAATGGGCGGACGGGTATATCAATTATCGAACCGGTCCATATTTGAATGAAACGATTCCCCACGCCGGGCAGTACACAACATCAGCACCCTTGTTCAACTGGGAAAACTGGGAGATTTACAAAATTACAGAAGACACGCTGTTTCTGCAGGATGCCTATCAATCGGGATCCGAATTCTATCAATACTGGCTGGATAACCGGAACGCCGATGGAGACAGTCTCTGTGAATGGGGCGCTCACGCTGTATTAGAAAGTTTGCGCGACGGATATGTGGCTGTCTGGGATCAGGTCGGCTGGCCTGCCAATTTTGAAGGTCTGGATTTGAATGTCATGTTAGTAAGTGAAGCGTATTCATTAGCTCAAATGGCTCT
>CBDUUJ010000400.1:0-3185 GCA_965370205.1 uncultured bacterium | reverse complement strand
AGGATGCTGAATATCAGCGGCATGGACCTGATCGGGAAGATTATCGATCCGTCAAGGTCTATCACAGTGCGTCAGGTTTTCGAAACCGGTCACATGATAGTTCTGCCTGACTACGAGGTTCACCTGAACGAGAGCTGGCGCGCTCCGATGAGCTGGACGATCCCGTTTGTGGGCGAGACCATGGAGATCCCGATTACTTTTACGCTGGCTGACATCCGGACCACATACAGGTTCCGCGTTGCCGCTATTGACTTCTCCGGTATCCTTCAGTTCGATGTGGATATCGCTGATGAAGGCAGGATGGAAGATGATAGAGGGAACTTCCAGTCGATCCGCAAGGAATCGAATATCACCGGCGATATCATCATCCAGGGACGAGCCTATATTGACCTCGACAGGGGTATCCTTGTCGGTATGTGCGATACGCCGGCCTTTGGAGCTCCGAGTTTCCTGAATGGCGATCGTCGCGCATGGGGACTTACTCCCGGCTTCTACGCCACGCTTAATTTCGAGCGACGCGATCTCTATACACCGCTTGGAAATGTTATTGATCCGCGGCAGGAAATGATCTACCGCATACAGGAGATGCAGTGGTTCCTGACATCAATTGTAGAATAGGCGGCGCGATCCGCTTCTCTTTCATTTTGTTTATGGCGGTTCTCATTCCTTCTCTTGCCACCGGATGCGGTGGTGGAGGAGGTTCGTCTGCGCATGTAAAAGGAATTCTTAAAGATGCGTATGGCGCGGTGATTAATAATCCCAATGCCGTTGTGATGCTGGTTGGCACTTCGGAAGTCGCTCATCCCAGCAGTAACGGCTCGTTTCTCCTGAGCGCTGACCAGGGCACTTATACTCTCAGGGGATCATTTCTGGATGTTGACGCCGGGATTGAGCTTGTCGGCAGCAGACAGGTGCAGTTGGTCAGGGGAGAAACTACCGATATCGGCAGTTTCGCGATCTCCGATATGGCTCTTGAAAACGGCTGGAACGCGTACCGTCAGGAGCAGTTCTATGCCGCCGAGAATTATTTTATCAATTATCTGGATAGTGTACGGTCCGGACAGGCGGATCTCGGCGGGTCGAGTGCATACTGCGGTCTTGGATGGACACGGGGTCGCGGACTTGATAAACCTGTCACCGCCGCCGGGAATTTCCAGTCCGCACTGGATGGCTGGAGTGAAAATACCGATGCACTGGTCGGATTCGCGGCATGCGAGCTTGGCAGGATGAAATCCGACGGCGGTTTTCATTTCAACCAGGCTGTCGATTCGATTAACAGTGCGATTGATATGCCCGGTCAGTACTCATCGGCTCCGACACACGATCAGCTAAATGAAATCGATCTCTGCGCATATCGTTCGTTTGTAAATTATCTGAACGGCAACACCGCGAACGCCCGGAATGAAGCTCTGGCTGTCAAGGATGAAGTCGATGCGTCCGGGAACAAGGGCAGTTCGGGATTGATCGCGATTGTACTGGCATTCACCGGTTAAGATGAATCACCCACAAGCTGCGTTCGGCTTTCGCCTCACTCCGCTTGTGGGCGGCACCCGAAAAATTCAATATATTTAGGAACCGGATGCCGCCATAAAAAAAACGGATGCCGCCAAAAACCGGGTGCCGCCTACAACCGGAGCGTCAGCGGAGGTTGTAGGTGTCTGAAATTACAGTGACTCTCAGTTCCAGGTTCCCAATCCAGCAAAAAAAATAACCGGATAAAACACATGCGTTCACCAAGAATCCTCTTTTTCATCCTGCTTGTACTCATCACGACCTACGCGCAGTCGGTCGGATCGACCGAGATCGAACAGCGCAGATATGTCGAACGTGTGCAATCGTGGGAGGAAAATCTCAGGGGGCTGGAATACGTTCCGAACGAGATAATTGTCGAGTTCGGCGATGCGCGTTCGCTCTGCTCCCTTTCCGCAGCATCACTTGAAGGATTTGAGATCAGCGAGATGTTCCAGCACCGTCCGGTAGCGGTCTTCCGGGTTCAATCGTCGGAGACCATGCCCGAGGCGCTTGCTCGTATGGAAGGCAACCCCGGAATAATCAGCGTTTATCCCAACCTGATACGTCACTGCGCTTATGCCCCGAACGACGACCTGTATAACAAACAGGAATATCTCGTGCCGATCAATGTCGAGGACGCATGGGATAAAAACGTGGGATCGTCATCGGTGAACGTGGCTGTGATCGATACCGGTCTGGACATTGAGCATCCGGAATTCCAGGGAAGGGTGATCTGGACGGAAAATTTCCATGACCCGGACGTGCAGGGTGCCGGCAATGTATTCGATGACTCAGGCCATGGCACAGCGGTCGGCGGTATTATTTTCGCTAAGGGTGACAATACCGAGGGTGTCGCGGGAATGGCCTGGGACGTGAGAATTCTTGCGTTCAGGTCATGCGGCGGACCCGATCTCCAGTGCACGATCGCACATGAGGTTCAGGCTATCGATGCCGCCGTGGCTCATGGCGCGGATATCATCAATCTTTCCCTTGGAGGGAAGGGAACGATCTCCCTTGAAATCGAAGCGATTGAAAAAGCATACAATGCCGGCGTTGTGATTGTCGCCGCGAGCGGTAACGGCAGTCCGGGCGAGCTTTTTGAATCAACGGGAGTTCCTGCTGAAGACAAAGCCAACCTGTATTATCCCGCGGCTTTCCCGGAGGTTATCGGCGTGGGGGCGCTCGATAATAAAAACGGATCGGTCACCGAACCATCCCAGTTGACACGCGCGTCATTCTCAAACTATGGCGAGGACATCGTGTCGGTCGTTGCAGTCGGCACGAAAGTCCAGACTACGGTGCCGTACCGTCCGAAAGAGGAAGTTCCTCACGCGATTTATTTCAATCGTGATTATGCGCGGCTTTCAGGAACGAGTTTCGCGTGCCCGCAGGTTTCCGGACTTGCGGCGCTGCTGCTGTCGCTCTACCCGACTGCATCGCCGCTCGAGGTCAGGATTCTTATCGAACAGACCGCGTACCCGATGGGCGGTCCCGATCTGGATCATAACAACATCGATGATTACCTCGGCTACGGGCTTATCGATGCCGGCGCCGCTCTTGGAAACGCAAGCGCGGGAGATGCGATATTCGAGAACTCGGATTTTCTCGTCGGTATTTCCCCGTCGTCATTATTCGCCGATGATATTTTGGACGATAAAATAATCGCTAAAAAA
>CBDUUJ010000399.1:0-3193 GCA_965370205.1 uncultured bacterium | reverse complement strand
TAAACCCCTGAATGTTGTCGGGGCGAATATGATACAGATGGGTGAAATATTTTTACAGACCAATACGGTTGAAAATAATATTCGGAAATTTCTCGGAAAGAATTACACCCACGAATGTCTTGTTCGCACAATTGAAAAGCGCTACTCGATCGACAGACTGGTCGAGCTTCTTGAGGCTCTTGCAGACGAGAGTCCAGGAGAGGAAAGCAGTTGAATATGTTCAAGAAAAACGATCCGAATATCAAAGTCATTCTGGCCACCGATTGCGGCTCAACAACAACCAAGGCAATTCTAATCGAGAAGGTCGGCGATGAGTACCGCCAGACCTATCGCGGCGAGGCTCCGACCACGGTGGAAGCTCCTTTTGAGGATGTCACCAAGGGAGTCCTTAACTCGATAAGCGAGATCGAGGACCTTTCCGGACGGAAATTCCTCGATGGAGAAACGATAATTCATCCGGCACAGGACGGCACGGGATGCGATATCTACATTTCCACGTCATCGGCAGGCGGCGGTCTTCAGATGATTGTCGTGGGACTTGTACTGCAGATGACCGGCGAGTCCGCCGAGCGTGCCGCGCTTGGAGCCGGCGCAATCGTGATGGACGTGATGGCTATCAATGATAAACGCCTTCAGCACGAGAGGGTCGAGCGCATCAGGACATTGAGACCGGACATGATCCTTTTCGCGGGTGGAATCGACGGCGGTCCGGTCGATAAAGTGGTCCAGATGGGCGATCAGATTCTGATGGCCGATCCGAGACCACGCCTGGGCATCTCATACCAGTTACCCATTATTTATTCGGGGAACGAGAACGCAAGAGAGGAAATCATTGAAAGCCTGGGTGACAAGTTCGCTCTTACAATCACCGCGAACATCCGTCCCACGATGGACAAGGAAAACCCATGGGATGCCCGGCAGAAAATCCAGGACCTGTTCGAGGAGCATGTCATGGCCCAGGCGCCGGGTTACGACAAGCTGATCGAGTGGTGTTCGGCTCCGATCATGCCTACGCCTGCGGCGGTTGGTTTGATCATTCGTACAATTGCCCAGAAAGAGGGAATCAATGTAGTCGGTGTTGATATCGGCGGCGCGACTACTGATGTCTTCTCGTATTTCCGGGTCGAAGGCGAGGGAATTTTTAACAGATCGGTTTCCGCGAACCTGGGTATGAGCTACTCGGTTTCGAATGTCATGGCCGAAGCGGGCATGGACAATGTCATGCGCTGGGCGTCGTTTGATCTTGAGGAGGAGAACCTGAGGAACCGCATCAAGAACAAGATGATCCGCCCGACGACCATTCCCCATCTTCTCGATGAGCTGATAATCGAGCAGGGACTTGCCCGTGAAGCTCTCAGGCTTGCGTTCAAACAGCATAAGGAGCTTGCAGTTGGACTCAAGGGAGTTCAGCAGCAGCGAGATATCGCCGACGCGTTCGATCAGGAGGCGTCCGGCGGAACACTTATTAAAATGATGGAGCTTGATCTCCTTGTTGGCAGCGGCGGTGTCATGAGTCACGCGCCGAGGCGCAGCCAGTCGATGATGATGCTCATCGATGCCTTCCAGCCGGAGGGAATCACCCGTCTCGCGGTGGATTCGATCTTCATGATGCCGCATCTTGGAGTTCTTACAGAAGTCCATGACCAGGCGGCGACCGAGGTATTCACCAAGGATTGCATCGTCTACATGGGAACCTGCTTTGCTCCCAAAGGTGAAATGCGTTTCGGCGATAAAGCCATGACATACAAACTGGAGCTTGAAACCGGCGAGACGCATGAGGGCGAGATGAAATTCGGTGAAGTGAAACTGTTTCCCTACGGCCTTAACGATAAGGGATTACCGTTAAAAGGAACCGCGACAATCACGCCGGCCCGTGGGCTGGATATGGGCGAGGGCAGGGGAAGAACGGTAAAAGGTGAAATTTACGGGGGGGTGGTCGGCATCGTTCTGGATGCGCGCGGAAGACCATTGAAATTCGCGAAAGATCCCCAGGAGCGTGTTAAACAGCTTGATAGCTGGAGTAGAGCTTTCGATGCATATCCTGAGCGGAAGGGGGGTGCGTAAAAATGGCACACGCATATACTCCCGGACTTCGGGTAACCAAACAGGCTGAAATTGAAAAAGATCGCATCCTTCCCCTGAAGGGAGATGTTGTTGTGAAAATCGGGGATCACGTTACAGCGGATACCGTTGTCGCCAGAACCGAGCTTCCGGGACCCGTTCATTTTGTCAAGGTCATGAGTGTGCTCGGCTGCGATGCTGACGAGGTTCCCGATCTTATGCTCAAGAAGGAGGGTGAGGTTGTTGCCAAGGGTGAGGTGATCGCTGAGTCGAAACCTCTCCTGCCGTTCCTCAAATTCCTGGCAGGAAAAGCCATATCCCCGATTGACGGTGTTATTCAGAAGATATCCGATGTCACCGGTCAGGTCATTTTAAATGAACCGCCGCAACCGGTAGAAATCAGAGCTTACATCAACGGCGAAGTCATGGAAATTTTCCCGGATGAGGGAGTGAAAGTAAAAACCACCGCGACATTCATCCAGGGAATTTTCGGTGTCGGCGGTGAGATAACCGGAGAGATCGCAATCGCGGTGGATGGCCCCGGTGTTGAGCTGAAAGCGGAGCATATCAAGCCCGAACACAAAGGAAAAGTGGTCGTCGGCGGCAGGTATGTCGGGATCGAGGCAATCAGGAAGGGGATCGATATCGGTGTCTCGGGTATCATCTCAGGCGGCATGTCCGACTCCGACCTGAAGGAGCTTCTTGGATACGATCTCGGTGTGGCGATTACCGGACATGAAAAATTCGGCTCGACACTTGTTATTACCGAGGGATTCGGTCACATTGAGATGGCGCACAGAACATTCAATATTCTTAAAGAGCGCGAGGGAATGAAAGCGTCCATATCCGGCGCGACCCAGATCCGCGCAGGCGTTATCAGGCCGGAGATCATTATATCGCTTTCGAAAGATCAGATGAGCGTTGAAAGCGAAGTCAGGACAGCAGCCAAGGACGGGGTTAAGGATGGCGCTCCGGTCAGAATCATCCGTGAGCCGAATTTCGGCAGGCTCGGCAAGGTGAAACGTCTCATTCCCGAGTTAATGATTATGGAATCCGAGACAAAGGTGCGCGTTATGGAAGTAACCCTTGCGGACGGAACCGATTTCATCGTTCCGCGCGCCAATGTGGAGAT
>CBDUUJ010000398.1:0-3194 GCA_965370205.1 uncultured bacterium | reverse complement strand
CCTGCAGGATTTTATGAATCCCATCCATCCGGGAAAATCCGATGCATGCTCTGTCCTCTGAACTGCCTTATCGCTGAGGGCGGCGACGGGGCTTGCGGCACGAGACGTGTAAAAAACGGCGTTCTTGAGGCTGTTAACTGGGGACTTGTCGTATCCGCCGGGATCGATCCCATCGAAAAAAAACCGCTC
Organism: uncultured bacterium; assembly: GCA_965370205.1. Classification (GTDB taxonomy): domain Bacteria; phylum JAJVIF01; class JAJVIF01; order JAPKYR01; family JAPKYR01; genus CBDUUJ01. The sequence goes on along the minus strand of CBDUUJ010000398.1, from coordinate 3,005 downwards.
TTTCACTTTCATCCCGGATCGGGAGTCCTGTCGTTTGGCGGAATCGGATGCAATCTTTCCTGCCTGCACTGCCAGAACGCGTCGATTTCCGTTCCAAAGATCACGAGAATGACCGATCCGGGAGGTCCGGACGTGCATCCGTGGACCCCTAAAGATGTAATAGAGGCTGCGGTGCATCGAGGTGCCGATGGAATTGCGTTCACTTACAATGAACCGACGATCTGGTTCGAGTGGGCGCTTGAGGTCGCGAAGATCGCGAAGGAAAACAATCTGTACACCGTTTTCGTGACCAATGCCTATATCGAGCAGGCTCCTCTCGACGATCTGGGACCATACATAGATGCCTATGCAGCCGATCTGAAAGGCTGGGGTGAGGATTTCTATATCAAATTCTCGAAAGCTCCGCACTGGGAGAAAGTCCTGAACGCGATAGACAGGGCGAAAAATGTGCACGGGATGCATGTCGAGGTCACCACGAATGTCGTTCCGGGCTGGAATGACGATGATGAGTCATTAAGAAAAATCGCCGGCTGGATACATGACACTCTCGGACCGCTGACCGTGTGGCATCTGTCAAGGTTTATGCCGCACCATAAACTGAGCCATCTCGACCCCACGCCGGTGGAAACACTTGTGAAGGCGAGGAAGATCGGAACGGATGCGGATCTTAAGCATGTTTTCCTCGGAAATGTCCATGGAATGAAAGGCGTGGAGGATTCACATTGCCCGGAATGCGGAAGCCTTCTCGTGGAACGTACGGGATATTATACAAAGTTAACGGGTCTGGACGGCGATAAATGCGCAAAATGCGGTTCGAAAACAGGAATAGTAAGATAAATAAAAGGGAAATATTACGGTTTAAGCGGTTGATAAGTATGATTTATATTGTTAGAATCCCTGTTTTGGGTACCGTGGAGGAAATACGTGAAAAGTTATGAACTTTTATACGTCGTGAGACCGGACCTGACTGACCAGGATGTCGGAACTGTCCACGCCGAAGTTAAAACCCGCATTGAAACCCTGAACGGGACTATTGAGAAAGAGAATGTCTGGGGGAAGCGGCAGCTTGCGTATGAAATCAAGGATTTCACCGAGGGCATCTATACGCTGGTCGATATGAAACTGCCGGAGGATGGTCCGGGCAGGCTGAAGGAACAACTGAAGATTGATGAGCGGATAATCAGGTATCTGCTCACGGTGAAAGAAGAGATGATCGCGGTCAGACCGGCGGCGCAGAAACAGGAAGATTAAATTGCGCCGGCTGGAGGGAATCAACAGGTTGGTGAAGTAATGAACAGGATAGTACTGGTTGGACGTTTGGAATCGACACCTGAGTTAAGACATACATCCACAGGAATACCAGTAGCAAACTTCTCGCTCTCCGTTCGACGGAGTATTCCAAACGGTCAGGGACGATATGAGAGGGATGTGTTCCGCATCGTGACATGGCGGAAGCTGGCGGAAACATGCTGCCGTTTCCTGGAGCGGGGCCGAATGATTGCGGTCGATGGGAAACTCCAGAACCGCAACCTTCAGTCCCCGAACGGTGACAGGCGGATTATTGTCGAGATTCATGCGGACGATGTCCGGTTCCTTGAGGGTGCGAAACCCCGCGAGACGGATCGGGAATCCAACCGCGAGACGGATCGGGAATCCAACCGCGAGACGGATCATGAGGCAGTCAGCGACAAAATCCCTGAACCGGTCGCCGAAACAAAAGAAGCCGCGGAAGAGCCACAGGAGTTGACAGTTACTGAAAAAGTGGAAGCTCCTGTAACGTCAGAGCCGGAATCAGTTTCGAAGCCGGAGGAAACCGAAGAGCCGGATTCCTCATGGTTCAGCGATGAAAATGACGGGACTCCACTGGAGTTCTGAGAGATGATTCAGAATATCTCCCCATTGGGATGATATATAAAAAACTACAAGGAGACGTTTAGACCATGGGACGACGCCGTAGTGGTGGTTACTCCCGCTCCCCTAGGAAGCGACGCGGATTCAGACCGAGAAGGAGAAAGGTCTGTTACTTCTGTACAACCAGAGGTGTTGTGATCGACTATAAGGATGTTGATCAGATGCGCAAGTTCATGAGCGACAGAGGCAAGATTATGCCGAGACGTCGCACGGGAACCTGCCCGAAACACCAGCGGGAACTTGCCAGACAAATAAAAAAGGCACGGGAAATTGCCCTTGTGCCATATTGCATTGACTGATTCAGCATGTGTGGTGATTAAAGTCAGGCTGTCCTCTGACCCGACCGGTTGAAGGGCAGTGTGTAGCGGATGTAATTCAAGGAGTGATTTATTCAAATGAAAGTTATACTACTTGAAAGTGTGCCCAATCTTGGCGAGACGGGAGATGTTGTCGAAGTCAAGGCCGGGTATGGACGAAACTATCTTCTGCCCAGAGGAATGGCCCAGGCGCTGACCCGAAAGGCGCTTGCCGAGATCGAGGACATTAAACGGGTCGCGATCAGGCGCGCCGAGCGGGAACTCGACGCTGCAAAGGAGATGGCAAAAAGTCTGGAGGGGCATACTGTTCGGATGGAACGCAAAACCGGCGCAAGAGGGGTCAAGCTGTACGGTTCCGTAACCACCCAGGCTCTCGCGGGATCAATTGGCGAGTTCCTTCAGGCTGAAATCGACAAGCGGAAGATCACAATTCCGGAATCGATCAAAACCCTGGGACTGCACAAGTACCGGATCAAACTCCACCCGGATGTTGAAATTGAAGGCCAGGTAGAGGTCGTAAAAAAGAAAGTGGAAGAAGTATAATTCCTATTCTGAAATAGAAGAGTAAGTTTATTCTGAAATAGAAGAGTAAGTTTATTCTGAAGTGGAAGAGTGAGTTTATTCTGAAAGCGGAAGAATAATTTCTATTCTGAAACAGATAAAAAAACGGCCCCGTCAGAGGTCCGTTTTTTTTGTTTATTCTTTTGGCTATTCCGGCTTTTAAGACCAATCCCATTAATTATTTTTCAATTCTGCAGGCAGGCTGGGACTATTGGA
>CBDUUJ010000397.1:0-3202 GCA_965370205.1 uncultured bacterium | reverse complement strand
AAATGCTACGACCCTGCAACTGCGGAGCCGGTCGCTCCATATTGTCTACGAGTTAATGCATTTTCTGCAGCGAGCAATCAATTCTTTTCACAAAAATTATCAAACCCACCCTAAAGGGTGGGGTACCAGACAATCTCTCTCTCTCTTTTTTTTCGGGGACATTTTGTTTTTGCCTGCTGCAACGATGAATTAATCAGGGATCTGCGGGGCAAAAAAAAGTGTCCCCCCAATCACCGAATAAATTTTCTCTTTTTTGCAAATTTATAAATATCAATCACGGCAATTATGCAGAACAATATTATTTTTCACTACCTTCCCGCAATGACCTCATCCAGACGCGCGCTTACCGCGAGACGTCTCAGAAGCTGAATCGTGACCTCCCGCTCGCTCCAGTCGATATAGACCGCGACATCACCCTGCAACGTGATCAGGTCAATGACATTTACCCCGTGATCGGCCAGCAGTTTCGCGATATGCGCGAGAATCCCGGGCTGATCCTGGAATTTCGGCGACGATATCGTCACCCTCGCGACATTTCTCCTCAGCGAGATCGATTTGAAACTCGCCTCCGCCTGCAGACGGTCATGAATTTTATAATACGCCTGATCGCTGTCCTTTTCCGGAACGAAAATCCCCATGTAACCGTGCGTGACAGCAAGTCCGTGAAAAGTGATATCCGCATCCGCCAGGCTTGCCGCGAGATGGCTCATCAGACCGGGGTCCTCGATCGATTCCTCCCCCACAACGCTGATCAATGCAAGCGGGAACGGGGTCGATCTTAATGTCGCGCGAAGGAAACCCTCGATTAATGTGCCGCCCTGGGTTAAATCCTCACTGTTGAAACTCACAACCCTCGCGCGCATGTCGGGCGTTTTATGCTCGAGCGAATGGGGATGAAGCACAAGCGCGCCGGATCGCGCCATGCTGTCGAGTTGATCGGTTGAAATATAAGATAATTTTTCCGGATCGGAAACAGCGCGGGGATCGGCCTTCAGAACTCCCTCCGTATCGGTGACAATAATTACCTCATCGGCATCGAGTATTTTTCCCAGGAAAAAAGCTGTTGTGTCCGACCCTCCCCTGCCCAGCGTAATCAGCCGGCCCTCCGGATCGCGCGCGAGAAATCCGCAGACCACGGGCGTGATGCCATCTTTCAGCAGCGGAACAATATAATCCTGCGCCCTTTTACGGCTTTCCGCTTCATGCATTGTCAGCCTGCGGTCCTCATTTATCTTCTCCAGGCTGAGAGCTTCCTCCTTCGCCTCGCTTGCGATCACCGGCCACGATTCATCGCCTGGGAGCACGGCCTTCGCTTTGCGGCCCTGCGCTTCAAGAGCGGTCGCGAAAAGGGTGGCGGATTTCATCTCCCCGAATGCCGCGACGCTCACCGTATCCCCCGGTGTGGGACATCCGTCAGTGACCTCGTGCGCGAGACTTATGAGACGGCTTGTCTCGTCGCCCATCGCGCTGACCACAACCACCACATCGGCGGTTGTCGCGATCCGCGCAATTTTGTGGGCATTCTCGCGAACACGGTCGCCGTCCTTCAGAGTCCGTCCGCCGAACTTGATCACAAGCGTCCGCTTTTTCGAATCGGAACCTGTCATATACAGGATTATTCTACATCAAAGAGGGATGAATAGTAAGTAGTTTGAACGTGACCGGTTAAATGTTCTCTCCACTACCGGGTGGCGATGTGTTGCATATAACCTCAGGCAAGACGTTCCTCCTGCTCGAGATCATCTTCCGTCAGGTTAAATGTATCGACGCCATACTCGGCAAGTCTTGAGAGGAAAATTACTCTCGGAACTCCGGCAAGTTCCACCGCGGCTCCCGATGACAATCTTCCCAAGCAGAACATCAGGCTATAAATCCGTTACCACAATCTTTTCCTTGGCAGTATCAAATCTGATCCTGACACCATGCATACAATCCTCTTCCCAGACCATCCGCCTCCCTCCAATCTCCAGTATAACCCCCTGATAAATTGCCTTTCTGACTATGAGCCGGGCATCAGTGTTCATTATTTCAGTACCATCCTCTGCAAGGAAATCCCGCCCAATGACGAGTTTCGTCTGAGCTGAGCTGTCAGAACCCACAACTCCCACATCAGCCCCCTTCGCCGCCCTGAGTTTGCTGCCAATGAATCTCCCCTTAGGTGAAATAAACATCGACCTGGTCGTAATAAGACAATTAACAGTCTCGCTACTGACCTCGACATCCCCCCGAGTTTCAATCTCGAAGTTATTAAGATGCCTTACCATTAGTTTTCCCCCGCAGATAATTCTTCCCTTCATCTTGCCCGATGCTCCACACTTAAGAACCATGTCACTCCCCGATTCCAGAACCGCCGCCTCAATCAGCCCGTTTACATGCAATTCTCCACCGGCTTTTACTGAGAAATCATCAAGGATATCTCCCTTTATAATCACAGTTCCCGGGAAATCGACCCTCCCGACGTCATAATCAACATCCCCGGATATTTCCAGGACCTCCCTGACACTGACTACCCCATTCTTCAGGCTAATCTGACCTTCCACTTCGGCAATAATGTCTCTGCCATTCTCTTCAATGATAACATTGTCTCCAACTTTGACTGGTGCAGGATTACCATCCTTAGCTTTGATCTCATTCCCGTTAACATCGACTCCATTTATGGCCTTTGTAGGGAATGTAATAACCGCGATAACCTCACCTTTTTTGACAACAGGTATTGTTATCCGATCGTAGTAATCAATTCGATCAGAATCCTCACCAGCATCGCTGCTGAAATAATCCCCCGACCACTTGACCGTTCCATCAGTCCCATCAACAGGCGGAGTTCCTTTTGCTATCAGCACCTTCTCATCCAACGGGTTACCGTCATTCCAGTTATTCACCGCTTCATCAAGAATTTCCCTGTCAAGACCTGCAATGCTGAATTTTTCCTGGAGCGTTTTCAGAAGCAGCGATGGATCCAATTGTTCCCGGTCTGAAACCTGAGGAAATATAAGGTGTGCCTCGAGCTTATCATCAGAGATTTCGAGAGTAATACCGCTCAGATCAATGTCAATTGGCTTTCCTGTTGTATCAGCGTGTCCATCCATCATACATCCTCCAATTATATATACTCAGCCGGACCTGACAGAAAGTCAGCAACAATCTATCTATTATATTACCGTGTGGATCGGATATTTTACCAATTGAATAATTAAATCGTCTT
>CBDUUJ010000396.1:0-3208 GCA_965370205.1 uncultured bacterium | reverse complement strand
ATTATAGCATGATTAAGTCGGTGCATTCGAAGTCCGATTTGGTATACTCCCGGAATACTCACTGATAATTCACCCGAAACGGTCTGCTGCGTTATGCCAAGCTCTGAAAAACAGGGGATCACGAGTAAACAGTACTGTCTCTATGGGCTGTTCTTTTTTGCAGTCTCTCTTCTGATTACAGGATATCGCTGGTACTGTATGAACCATGCGATACAGATACCGCTGATTGAACTGCTCAATGATCCCACTCTGTACCCAACCGATATATTCGCCGATACCCGTCCGTCGTGGGTGTCATATCTCTGGACACTGGTAGCGTGGCTGTACCGTTTTATTCCACTGGAACCGCTGTTACTGGGTTTATTTCTGATCGAACGCGCATGGATCATTTTTGCAGCCGCGTATCTTGCGCATACATTCGCGCCCAGATCGCATCTTGCTGTAATCGGCGCGATGGCGGTGATTGCGTATGCGCCTGCGCCGTTTATCGGAGGCGCGAGTGTCGTTCAGAATTACTTCGAGCAAACAGCTTTCGCAATCCCGTTTTTATTGATGGCATTTGCCGAGTTCTACAGAAGGCGACCGATTCCCACCGCCATCTGGCTTGCAGTCGGATTCACTCTTAACTGCCTGTACACATTTTTCACGATCACATATTTCCTGGCTGTTTTAATTCTGGAATGGCGGGAATTGAAAAAATGGATTGTTCCGGGAATTATCCTCCTGGTTCTTTCGGTGCCAACAGTACTGTTAACCCTTTCCACGTATGGCAAAGAGGCGGACGATCCTCAACTGTGGATGGATATCACTCTGATTCGATCAGCCATTCACTTTGATCCGCTGTCATGGCCGATTGTCCAGTATCTAAAACATATCTTATTGATTGCTGCGAGTGTGTGGGCATTATTTCTAAGCAGGGACGAAAAGCTTCTGAAACACGGGCTTGCATGGACCGTCGTGAGTATTGCATGGGTGGCTTTCGCATTTGCAACTGCATATTTAATAAATATTCCGGCTTTCCAGGAAATCCATCCCGCCAGGGGCGCCGGAATATGGATGCTGCTTGCGTTTATTTTTATTGTCGTTGCGGTTGCGAAAAAATTCGGGAATAACAGGCTTATCCCGATTATTCTCGTTGTAATTTTTATTCTGTATGGTGGAGCGATTGCCGCGCGCAGATACATGGTAACAGGCCATTCCATATTAAAACCACCCAGGGCGGAGGTTTGCGTTGTGGCGGAATGGGCGGAAATCTCGACAACAGTCGATTCCATGTTCCTCATTTCCCCAAACTGGCATGAGTTTCGAACGGTTTCCAGACGCGGCGCGTTTGTAACATACAAAGATGGCGCGGTAATTATGTGGGACCGTTCCCGCACCCGGGAATGGTACGATCGGTTTGTGGCGCTGGGATTCGATATCCTTGAGCCGCACGATGACCTTATCGAGGATTATCTTGACGCTTATAATGAATTGAGCGATCGGGATGTGGAGAACATTGCTGCCGAATACGGGATTGATTTCTGGGTTGTTGATATCGATAAGCAATCCAGCTTCCCGGTCGCATATAAAAATGAGAATCATAAAGTGCTCGATTTGAATTCCGGGAAGAATCAGCAGGAAGCGCATTGATTCTATTTTTGCTTCTACCTGTCACGCGCGACAGGTTTTCCGATCAGAACCCGCCACACCGCGTCAAATGCCTGCGACCCGGTCACATGGTCCTTTTCCCTCGGCGGTTCCTTAATGGTGAGAATCAGAAATCCCGCAAGCAGCCGGAGGATGGCGCCGATTAACAGCGGTGTACGGAGGTCATCGAGAGGTATCCCGATAAACCGGAAAGTTGCCTCATCGCCGATATGATTTGCGAGCACTCCAGCAAGTACAGCGGCGATGAATCCGAACAGTCCACCCATTGCGGTCAGTGCCCCGAAAAATCCTGCGCGACGTTCGCTCGGGGCTTCGGCGATAACGAGATTATTCAGTGTAAGATTGACAGCGGGCCAGAATATTCCGCACGCGACAGCGTCAATAAGAATCGGCGCAGGCATCCATCCGAATACGTGATGCGCTTCATTCGGCGTAAAAATCGACAGCAGGGGCTGCCAGAATACCCCAAGCCACGACCACATCAGCACATTGCGATAGCCGTATCGATCCGAAAGCCGTCCCATCAAGGGGGAGATCGCGACCGATATAAGATGCACGATCCATATATAGACCGTTATTCCAAGCCATGACATATGGAATTTATTCAGGAAAAATTGCATGTATATTCCGGTGGTGACTCCGGTGGATATGAAAATCGCAACCCATGTGATCGCGATATTCCTGCCGTTTGGGCTGGTTAGTGTCTCAAAGATCGCACTCCAGCCGGTTGTCGCGAGATTTTTCAGTTTCCTGACCGGCTGATACGCAAGCCCGATCCATGATATGACGGAAAAAATGAACGAGATTCCAACCAGAATGAAAATTACGTTCATGTACTCGGTGCCGTCGCCGAATTTCTCTTTCACGCCGTCCGCCCAGACACTTGCCAATGACAGGCCCACAAGCCCGACCAGTCCGCAGATCGCGTTGCGCACCCCGAAATAGACTCCCCTGATCTCCTCCGGGACAAGGTCGGATACCCAGCTTAGCCATCCGATAACCGCTCCGGAGTGGGCGATATTGCAAAGCGCGGTTACAGCAAGTATGAACCACATCCTGAGGGAGGGATTATCAGGGAGGAAAATCACCAGCGGGATAAGCAGCCAGAGAGACCGGCTGACCGCCTCGGCCCAGAGAACAAACGGTTTCCTTATATCTCTCTCCTTGATCATTTTTGCCGCTGGAAGTCCGAATAGCTGGCTCAGAAGCGGGAGCGAGTTCAGAATGGCGAACTGGAGAGGTGTAGCGTCCAGCGCGACCGCAAGACCGTTGAGCACGATAATCAACAGGATGTTCCAGTAGACGCCGAACATCGAGCCTTCGAAAATTGAGAGCCTTAACGCATTGATTATGGGTCGCGCGATCCGCATAACGTTCCAACAGCCTTAATTATGAGGCCGTCCGGTGATTGTACAATATATTTACCCGGTTGATTGAGAAAAGCGGGGTGGCACGCTCAACCATAAGAGGTTGTCTCAGAATAGCGTTTTTAACTGTAGCGGGGGCCGCGCCGCGGGGGGGGGGGGGGGTAGCAGCGCCCGCCAATTTTATATTTTTT
>CBDUUJ010000395.1:0-3210 GCA_965370205.1 uncultured bacterium | reverse complement strand
TGAAAATGGCGGCTCTATACCTGGTATTCGTTCAGAAAAAATGGAAGTTTTCTTCCACTGGACACACGGTATGCAGTTCTACGAGCCTGAGGTTGAAGAAGAGTAATTTCGTAATATCGAAATCTCCGGGATTGTTACAAAAGTGGAAAAATAGCCCGGTACCCCACCCTTTAGGGTGGGCAACTCCAGATTTCATGCGCCTTCCACCCACCCTTTAGAGAATGTCTCAGAATTATGCTTTTTACTGTAGCGCGGACGTCCCGTCGGCTGTCATGTGGACGTCCCCGTCCGCAAAGAATATTAATAAATATGCGGGCAGGATTCCCGCAAGACAGCCGACGGGACGTCCGCGCTACGATATTTCCAGATTTTGAGACACCCTCAAAAAGGCGGGGTACCGGAAAAGCATTGGTTTTTCAATATCCCCATCTTTGTCGGCTGTGCCGCCGGTGTCCGTACTGGCGGTAGTTTTCATATTGCTGCTGCAAGATGACCCAAAGGGCTTGAGATTTGATATTTTTATTTATATAATGTCATACTTGATCATTAAGGGGAGTGTGGCTCTAGGGTAATTCGGTTTAGTGCAGCAGGACTCAATTTACGAGCCAGAGGGTTTTTTGCATATATGCAGAATTCCCTGCCGAGTAAGGGAAAGATGTATAGAGGGCACAGGAGCGATCCTGGTGTCGGAGTGTAGTCACTGGCGACCGACGGGAAGTTTCAGCGAATTTACATTTATCTATTAATACTATAAGCATCACAGCGAATATCCGTAAGGCTGGGGTGAACTCGTATCTGATAACGCCGGTTTCATCAGCGGGTTGTCTGGTTTTGAGTACGGTTAATGTAATTGAAATGCAGGTTAATAAAGTCCTGAAGGTATACATGATGCCATGATAGTGACAACGAAGAGAACAGGTTTCTATAAAGTTCTGGATGTGCCTGTCGATGCATCCTGCGAAAATGTCAAGCTTGCGTTCTTTCGTCTTCACAGGGTGCATACACCGCAAAAAGATCCTGAGGGTTACGTTCGAATTAAGTATGCCTTCGAGACACTTTGCTGCGAGCGTGCCCGTAGATGTTATGACACGCTCCGGGAATATGAAGGAGAAACGGGCGAGCTTCTAAAGAAAGCGATTTCTTCGATGACAGCCGGAAATTACCTGGGTGCGTCGAGACATCTTCGGCAGGTACTGGTGAATGAGACGAAGGCACATGGTGCAAGGGATCTACAGGGGATTTGCCAGAACGAGTTGGGACTGCTTGATGAGGCTCTGCAGAATTACGGGATGCTTGTTACGAAATGCTCTGTTGTTCCATTGTACTGGCTCCATTATGGCGATACTTATTTAAGGAAAGCGGAGAAATGCACGGGTCCCGACAGGAAACCACTGATCGGCTCGGCAAGATCGCAATATCGAAAGGCTTTTAAGCTCGACCCGTCCAACATTCGCACCCACACCTCTATCGCCAGAACTTATGTCGCGGAGAATAAATTTGATCAGGCTCTCTCCTGGGTTTTAAAATCCGTTGGATCAAGCCGGAATGTTGGATTCCATGATCTTGAGGCGCTCTTTTATATGTGCCGAATTCACGCAATGGCGCACAATGAAAAGAAAGTATTATCGGTCGCGCGGCGCATTGAAGATGTAGTACCCAGCGACAGAGACCTGAGACTTTACGTGGCATATCTGTTTGGTACAACGGGGATCGAGCTTCTGGAAATGAAATTTTTTGAGCAGGCGAGGCATTTCCTGAAAATTGCCACCCGGCTTGATCCTGAGGACCCGGACCTGACCAGGATGCGGAAGAAGGTCGAGGTGATCGTTGAGGCGGATTCGATCTGGAAACTCCTTGAGAACGACGTCTCGATAATAAACCCGGTTAAAACACTCGCCGCACTGATTTATGTCAATTTCAGCGGGTATAAAGTTGATACCGATTTCGACAAAACGGTGAAATCCATCAGGTCCGAGATCGAAGACAGCTCGCCCGTTCATGTTATCAGGAGCATAAAAATCCTGAAGGATAATTATCCGCGGTTTTATCATTTCGAGAGCCTGCTGTGGGATCAGGTGTTCGCCGTAGCTCTCGAGGCATCCGGGCAAAAGTTCGACTATGCCGACTCAGCCTCAAAAGGTTATTCAAAAAGTGCTCCGGCGTATTCTGACAAGTCGGCGGGAGCGGTGCCGGGATCAGGTGTGAAAGATCCGATCCTGCCGGAGATAGTACCCGGGGAAGACAAGGATAATTCAGTGCTTATCGGAGCTGCGAGTGCTTTAATCCTGGGAATAATACTGTTTTTTGTTATGCCCCCGTCCGTCAAAGTGATAGGAGCGCTTGGGGGCGCGGTAATCGGATACTGGATCGGCAGTCTCATAAGTAAATTTTTGAAGGAATCCTGATTTCTTTTACCGGAAAATATCCCGGCGTTTCGTTTCCCCTCACCAAATAGCATTAAATCAGTTATAATAGCGGCCACTGGAACAGGCACGCCATGAAAGTTACTTCTGCCGCAAAAGTGGGATTCACCGCGATTATCATCGCCCTGGTTATGATCGGTATATACAGGGGGCTGGGCTGGCGTATACCCGGATTGTCGGGTCCGGGTATGGGGAAATATACGATTAATGTCAGCTTCAAGAGCGTGAAGGGCCTCAATCCCGGTGCGGATGTTCAGCTTAACGGGAACCCTGTCGGAGAGGTCGGCGATATTACGAACGACGGATTCGGCGGAGTCCTGGTACAACTGCTCATCGATAAAAGACAGCCAATCCATGAGCACTCGAATTTTATAATTACCCGTGACAGTATTTTCGGAAGCTACCTTGTATCGATTGACGAATCCCGGTCCGGATTCATGTCCACTGATATCGTGAATGGCCAGTTTTCCGTACGTGTGGAATCCGGCATGGTGGAGGAGCAGTCTTTCCTTATCCATGAGGGGAAGACCATCGGGCAGATAATCTCGGTGGAGCCGTACGACAGTCGAAGCGACCGTGTCACGATTAACCTGGCAGATAGTGAAGAAGTAAATTCATCGATGGTGTTTGTCCCGATGCGACCGTTCACGGATAGTAGAATGGGTCTGGTGGCTTACGGCAAGATTCCGCCGGACTCGATTGTCGAGGGTGTTCGTGAGCCGGGTCCCGAAGATCTGATTGCCAACGCCGACCGCGCTCTGCAGGAGATCACCGGTCAGACAAGTGC
>CBDUUJ010000394.1:0-3210 GCA_965370205.1 uncultured bacterium | reverse complement strand
ATCATGCAGAATGGGACTCCATCATCGCCGGGGCTGACTCGTCCAATCATGTCCATGTTGATCATCGCGACGGTTTTATCAATCGGAACCAGCGGATTTTCGATATATGCCTGCGATCCAAGCAGACCCATTTCCTCGGCGGAGAAGCAGATGAAAAGGATGCTCCGTGACGGTTTTACGGGAGCAGATGCGAACATCCGCGCGAGTTCCAGAACGCCGGTCGCTCCGGATGCGTTGTCGTCCGCGCCGTTGTGAATCTGACGGTCGGGACCATCATAGCGGCTGTCCAGTTCTCCCCATCCGATATGGTCGTAATGCGCCCCGATGATCACGTATTCGTCGCGAAGATCGGGATCGCTTCCCGGAAGGATTCCCGCGACATTCCATGTCGTCGTGTTGATACTGTCAGGCTCGACAGTTATTTCGAATTCCTGGAAATAGTCGCCGTCCGATGTGTCAGCCGGGACAAGATCGAGCGATGAGAAGATATCGGCGATGTAATCCGCAGCCATCTCGGCTCCGGGAGAACCCGCAAGACGTCCCTCAAGTTCATCCGATGCCAGGAAATATAGGTCCGATTCAATCAGATCGATACTGGGACTGACCGGAACAGATTCATCGTCATTCGTGTTCGCGCTTATCGCGATCGGAGAGCAGATGAGAGTAATCAATGTCAGGATTGTGATAATTGTTCTTTGCATGTGTGATATCCGTTGTTTATTAAGTTAGAATAGAGAACTGACGCTCGTTTCAGAAGCGGAGCGATGATTATAGCACAGGTTTTTTTTTCGGGTTTGTAATGACCAGGCAGGATAGAGATTGATATGAACGGAATTCATTCATTGCCGGCGGATTTCAGGGGGATTATCGAGGAATGCGCTCATCGCGCGATGGATGAGGACGTCGAGGGCATCCCGGAATGGGAACGTTTCAGGGTTATCTCGCATGAGGTGGGAGCTTTTCTCTACATTCTCGCCCGTGCCGCGTCGCGGAGACGAATCGTGGTGATGGACGGTCCGGGCGGAGCGGGAAGCGCAATTATATGGCTGGCGGGTGCCGCGGATCAGGTTGATGGCGAGGTTATCGCGTGGGAGTCAAATCCGAGGCGATGGGTGAAATTGCAGAATGTACTTTCCCGCGCAAGGCTGTCGCCGAATGTGGAATTGAGAACCGCCGATCCGCTGTGGCTGTCCGGCGATGAAGGCGGAGTGATTGCTCCACCGGCGGCTGATGAATCCGATGCGAACAGGATCGAGGAAGAACCGGTTTATTACAGCGACATGGTTGTCGTCACCCTGACCGAACCCGACTGGCCCGAGCGATTGTCGCATGGCTGGGAGCTTCTCGAACCCAATGGAATTCTCGTTCTCACCGACACATATCAGGCGGGGGAATCAGCCGATGTGATTCTGGGGCAGTTTTTTGAGTCCCGACCTGCCGCTGTGGTCGGAATTCAACTGGGGGAGGGGGGGCTTCTCGCGTTAAAACCTGCGTCTACAACCGATTCCTCTGAGCAGATCGATCCGTCAGTTGATTCATTCATCCCCAATGCCGAGCTGGTTGGCGAAAAAGCCGCGGCGGTTCTGGAAATGCTTCAGACAGAAAACAAAAAACCCGGAAGCAACCTCTGGGCGATTCCGCCGATTACCGGGAAGTTCCTGTGGATACTTCTGACATCGATGAATGCGGAAAGAGTGCTCGAAATCGGATCGAGCGGCGGATATTCGGGCACCTGGATCGCGAGCGCCTTGAAACAGACCACCGGCGGGAAGCTGACGACAATTGAAATCGAAAACGAAAAAGTTGCTACCGCGCGGGATTCATTCGGACGGGCCGGAGTGCTGGATCACGTTGAAGTCATTCATGGCGACGCGATGGACATTGTTCCCACACTCGATGACAAATATGACATGGTTTTTCTGGACTGCAGCAAGGAATATTATTTCGATCTTCTTGAGCCGATCCTCTGGCGGGTGCGTCGCGGCGGAATCCTGATCGCCGACAATGTAATCAGCCATAAGGATCAGCTTGGCTCATATCTCGACACGGTAAAACAGCATTCCAGCCTGATGAGCATCACCCTCCCCATCGGCTCCGGCGAAGAACTTACGATGGTGTTGTAACGAAGAACACAAGATGATTCTATAACGTCGGCTTCAAGCCGACTGTAACGCTGGCTTCCAGCCGGCTGTACCGCCGGCATCCCTGCCGGCATCGATCACTTCCGCTTTCCCTGCCGACGCAACTCCAGCAGGCGCAAAGCAGTTTTTTCCATTATTGTAATAGGTAATAGAAGAAACAGGGTTACGGCTGAAAAGCCCAGTGTAAATGGACATGAGTAAGGAGATTGGAACCCCATGCCAGGAACACAAGCAGTTTCCCAGATGACATAAATTTCTCCGACTAACCACCAGGATAGCCACATGCCTCCAAAAATAACTGGGGTGACGAAACCGACAAGAAAGAGACCGGTTGATGTAACCCATCGTGGGAGTGCGGCAGCGACAATACTTGCTCCAAGCAAGGCGCGAAATAAGATATAAAAAAATAGAAATATCGCAGGGAAGACTGCAATTGATTGCGATGGGTCTATACGTTGCAAGTACACACATAAACTAATAAAGTAAATGATTATAAGAAGCAGCATTGGCAGGAGATGTTTGATACTTATACTGATGCCCCAAATACGGAGATCCTGAATTATTTCAGCCGTCGATATCGGTGTGCTTAGAATATAATTTCCCATTAGGTGTTTAAAATTATTATGAATGCATCTGGGCATAAAGAATAGTAAGTCAATTATTATGATCAATAATGCAATGGGAATAGCAAAAATCCCAGTCCAGAAGACAGAACCCGTGGGGGCTGAAATAACCAGAAGGAATCCTAATGCCCAAAATATTCCAGTGTACCCAGGATCCCATCTTTCTGGCGCTGGGCGTCTGAGCTTCAACCACTCCAAGTAAACGTGCTTTTCATCGAACTGCCTGTGAGTTTTATCAACCATCTGATTTCAGCATTTTTATCCTGGAGTAATACCAGACAAGCAGATACAAACACACAAAACCCGGCCAGTATGTTCTCAGACCGAACCTTAGATGCAGAACCGAGAAAAGAATAAGAAAAATAATTACCGCCACGACTGTCACTATGGCGGCGAGGATGTGGGGGGAACGTAACATGGGGAAGGAAAATTCCTACTGTATAAAA
>CBDUUJ010000393.1:0-3228 GCA_965370205.1 uncultured bacterium | reverse complement strand
AGTTTTTTCAACAGTCCCAGGCTACTGCAAACTGGCAGAGTCTGCGCTACGAGAATAAAAACTTATTTTGTGGAACGTTATTAACTCGCAGTTTAATCAGAGCCGATATCCCGTCCACGTTATAAGAACATCAGTCGGAATGCAGCTTTTACAGCAAGAAAGTTAAAGAGGTTTAATCGAAATAAAATCCCGAATCGGGTTGCATCTCCATGTCAATCAGGAAATTCGCATATTGTACGATAGATTGAAATCGCCTATAATATGAGTCACTGATATCCCCCTTACCGGGAGGTTATGAAAATATGGCTTGGATTTACAACCACGCATGCCGTTCGGATGCTTCCGGACGTTTAACAGCTTTTATAACAATATTTCTATTGTCGATCCTTCTCGCAGGATGCTCCGGGATGGTGAACCCCGTCATACCCGAATCGGTTACACCTGAACAGGCCTGCTTTTCGGATGACAGTGAATCAAACAGGATGTTCTGGGGCTATTACCGCATGCACCTGAGCGCCGATCACACACGGATCGATGTTGAACCGGTTCGCAATGTGTCGATGCACCTTAATGCGCTGTCCGTTATGGAAGCGTATGACCCCAATTCGGTCAGCCTCGGCGAAGCATACGTTGACCCGGATGACGGCACAATCACGGTAGAGATAACCCTGACTCATCCCCTCCCGGATTTTACGAAATATACCGCCTTCGATGTACGGGGTATCGTAATGCTGCCGGCTCAGGTTGAATACCCGACACTGGGACTTACATCACCCGGTACCATTCCCGGACAGGCGGCTCTTCTGAACGCGGACGGTTACACTCGTCGATGGAATCCCACCGAATTTTCCGGTCAGCCTAAAATGTTCCATTACTTCGACGGAATTTTACTTCCACCTGGTCTTGGCTCCAAAGCCGACGCCCTGGTGAACCCTTTCAGGACTTTCATCTCGAACCCGCAGAGAAATTATTTTGAAGCGGGCGCCAGCTTATCCAAGCACTATCATCTCAGCTTCCCGCCGGGACCGATGATATTCGGATACGCTGTCGATGGAAGCTGGGAACCGCACAACATAACGGATACATTTTTTACCCAGTTCGCTGAGGATGATGTAGACAAGAACAACTGGAAGGCCAAGAATCAGGACGGCGGGATTTCCGATTTCTGGCAATGCGGATGGTTTGAAGATTCCGTCAATGTTAAAGATGAATTCTGCGAATCCTTTGGAGCTCCGGAAGATGCTGCGATTCTCTATTCCCCGAAATTCGATGTCCCTGCCGATACCAGCGATATCACCCTTGAGCTGAAGCATATTATCAGTTTCGATGAAGATAATGAACTCGGGGGAGAGATGTGCACGGTTTTTATCACTCCCGATCAAAGTGTTGATACCGCCGTTCAGTTAACCGCCAGCAATCATCCTTACGATTTTCTTGACGATCCGGTCTGCGGATTTGACTGGTGGCTTACCGATCATACCCAACCGAAACCCGATAAATTCGACCTCTCGGGAGTTCTGAGCCTGTTTGAAGGTGAGAACTACTGGATCGCCTTTGCGTTCGTCACTCTCAACGGCGATGACGGCACTAATAACGGCGGTTGGACACTCAATCAAATGAGAATCATCAACGCTAACGCCCCGCCCGAAAATATTCCGGGAAGTTTCCCGCTCAAAGCGAATTCCATCGAACCATACTCCGTTCAGTTGATTGAGACTTCGGGCAACCTCGAATGCTCTCTTGGCGAATATGCCGGGGGGTCGATAAATCTTAAAGTTGAGGTTAAGGACTGGCAGCTTGGCGCAAGCGTGCCATTCTCAGGTGTCAGTCTTGAAGCGCCGGACCTTTTCACGGGTATCGTGCATCCCTGGACCGGCGGCGGAAATCAAAGCACATACACCTACGAGATCATTGTGGAAAATGATCTCATGGCGCATCCGGGCGAATATCCCGCGCTGTTTGCCATCAGCGTTCCGGATGACGATCCAAACTATCTGCCAACCGATCCTCTCGCGGCATACATGATGTTCAATCTGGAAGTAAATGAAATCGATCCGCCGTTCTGCTTAACCCAGGACGGGATTCATAACACATACAGCGGCGCTTTCCAGTTGATCGGGGCAATCCCGAACCTTCACATCGACTGCGATTTCATGCCGATCATTGCAGGCGGTGCAGGCGGTCTCCTGTTTGATGGCGGAATTTCCGGTAACAATGAGATGATAAAGGTCGCTGCTATCGACGCGGACGGCGGTGATGTACCTGCAACCACAATCATTCAAAAATCCGGAACGGAGGCCGGAAATGCTCTTGTGCTCCAGTCGAATG
Source organism: uncultured bacterium (assembly GCA_965370205.1). Lineage (GTDB taxonomy): Bacteria > JAJVIF01 > JAJVIF01 > JAPKYR01 > JAPKYR01 > CBDUUJ01. The sequence goes on along the minus strand of CBDUUJ010000393.1, from coordinate 900 downwards.
AATACAACGGGCATATCCTGGTGGTCACCGACAATGATCGGGACAATCTGCTTGTGTATAACGCTGCAGGCGAACTGCTTAAAGACTCGATCGACCTGGGAATCGGAGAGGACAGCATCAACGAGCCGGTCTGTCTGACCGCCAACCCCAATAACGGCGATATCTGGATTGTCGGACACAAAGGCAACGATGGAATTCACCTCGAGCGATGGGCATATATCGAGCAGGGCGATCTCTTTGATTATGTCAAAGACCCGGCATCCAAGATCGATCTCGATCCATTCCTTGGCCCGGATCCTAAACCGCTCGGTATTGAAATCAACGGCAAATACAATTACCTCTACCTGTTCCATGCAAGATATTTCGGGACCGTGGATATTTTCGATCTCTCTTCCACTCCACCGGTCAAAAATACGGATTGGTCCCGTTCCAATATTTTCAGTGAAACCCTTGCGCTAACAGGGGTTCCCGGACTGAGGAAACTCATCGGCGGCGACATTCTTATCGATCACACGGGCGGTGAAAATGACGCGAGGTGCCGTATCCTGTTATTCGCCAACACCCAGAGCGGCGCATCACAGCTTGTTAAGATGGACACCTGGTGTCAGATTTTAAATTCGGTTTCACTGGGAAGCCCCTACGCCTGCGCTGCCATCAACAACCTTTCCAGCGTGAACGACCGGTCGCTTGTGCTGTTCCCGATGTATCCCAGCACGGCATACTCTCTGTTCCTGCCACCTGATAACTGGTGATTTTTTCAGGCTCCTCACGAATCGGCAGGGGAAGTTATTAAGAAGAAAATATAACCCGTCACCCACAAGCATAGCTCGTGGGTGTTTCATCTTACGGTAACTTTTTTAATATAATTAGAAAAAATACGGGTGCCGCCCACAAGCGGAG
>CBDUUJ010000392.1:0-3246 GCA_965370205.1 uncultured bacterium | reverse complement strand
GTATATTCCCGCTCGTCGATCATCGCTCCCTCTCTACCTCCTCAAAGGGCGGAAATTTCATAAGAATTGCATCCTTGTAACCATCCTTTGGTGTCCACCCGACAGGAGTGCGCAGGTCCAGCTCGGGTCCGGGATCGAAGTCAATCGCCGCCCAGAAATGTCCGGTTATATATACACCTCCTGAACAATCCGATGCCATTGCATTGACAAGCAGATCCTCCCATGTCCGAACCCCCAGGAAATCCCCGTCAGAACTAAAAACGCTCGCGAAATACGTATTAAATCGCCTTAACTCAGTGTGAATCGGATCGGGGTCGAAATCAACATTACCGCTTGTTTTTCCAGCAACATGAATGTTGCCTATGCTGTCAATACATAGTCCTGAAGTTTCAATAATAATGCCATTATTTGCGCCCCATGTCCTGACCCATTTGAAGTTACCATCCACATCGAAACGGGAGAGATAATAATCCTCACCATAATGTGAAGTACATTCCACAATTTCCTCACCCGGATCGAAATCAGGTGTACCATTGAATGAGCCATAGGAATAGATATCGTCATTCCCATCAACCGCCACCTGGTATCCAGATACACCACCATAACCTCCCCAGACATGAAACCACGTTTCCGTGCCATCCGAATCAACTTTTGCCAGAAAGGCTTCCTTGCCTGACGAAGTACTAAATGGTGGATCATAACCGACGTACCCGGTGACATACGCATTCCCTGATGAATCCACAGCCACATCTTCAGCACGGCCCCAGCTTGATCCGATTGTTCTAACCCATTGGAAATCACCAAATGAATTATACTTCACAAGAAATCCATCACGCCCGTCCGACTCCTCAATTTGGACACCTTTACCAGGATCGAAATCCACACTCCTCAGAAATTCACCACATACATAAACATTGCCATCCCCATCAATCGCCACGCCTGTTGCTCCTTCATCCCATTCCCAGATTTCATCATCACTGCCCCAGGTCCTGACCCATTCCAGTTCCCCCTCAGGATTGAGCCTTGCCAGAAAAGCATCATTGCCAAGAGCGCTACGTTTTTCTATCCCGGGACCCGGATCAAAATCAGCCGAGTCGATATAGCCTCCAGCAAGATATATATTCCCTTCAGAATCAACCGCATGCGAGAATCCAAGCCCTTCCCATGTTCTCACCCATATGAATTCCCCTGTAGTATCGAACTTGCTTAAAAAAGCACAATATGAAGTTCCATCGGTACTCACAGACATTTCATCAACCGGATCCGGATCGAAATCAGCCTTACCTGTAAAAGTGCCGGATACATAGACGTAGCCTTTGCTGTCTACGGCAATCCCGCGACAGGAATCCATATCGATTCCACCCCACGAAACCACCCATTCAGGAATCATATTGCCGCTTGCAACCGGCGGAGGAGGCCATATCGGGAGATATAGCACAATGATGATAAGTACCATAACAGATAAAATATGTATGGGTCGGATATTCACAGGTGCCTTTTATCCCCTGGTTTGTTTTCTTATTGTAGCATTTTACTTTGCCGCAGTGAAATCTATTTATATCATACGGAGAGTCTTACTAAAAGCAGGTGTGCGATTCAGTATGCTATAATCCTGCCTGTCACTGAAATGCGCGGTTAAGAAGAATTATGAATTCTATCACACCTGAAAATACACCGGTTCTAATCACCGGTGGGGCTGGGTTTATCGGAAGCCACCTCGTTGATTTTCTGCTCGGACGCGGGCACAGGGTCAGCATTCTCGACGATCTCTCGACCGGCTCAATCGAAAACATCGGGCATGTGGTCGACGATCCGCAGTGCAAATTCATCGAGGGAACCATCCTCGATTCCGAACTGGTGGATAATCTTGTCGGCGACGCAAAACTCGTGTTCCATCTCGCAGCGGTCGTGGGAGTGCAGAATGTCGTCTCGTTCCCGCGAAAAGGGATCGAGGTGAATGTCGGCGGAACCGAAAACATCCTGAAGTCGGCATCGAAACATAAATGCCGGGTCGTGCTGGCGTCGTCATCCGAGGTCTACGGGGTCTCGCGGGATATCCCGTTCAGAGAGGACGGCGACCGCGTGCTCGGTCCGACCCATGTTCAGCGATGGAGCTACGCCGCGAGCAAGGCGCTCGACGAGCATCTCGGACTCACCTACGCTGCCGAAGGACTTCCGGTTTCGGCGGTTCGATATTTCAACGCGTACGGTCCGAGGATCGATGAATCGGGTTACGGATCGGTGATCGCGCGATTTTTGTCGCAGGCGTTTAAGGGTGAGGACCTGACGCTTTTCGGCGACGGCAATCAGACCCGCTCATTCACCTACGTAAGCGACACGGTCATGGGAACATGGCTCGCGGGGACACATCCGGCGGCGGTCGGCGAGGTTTTCAATATCGGCTCCGGCACTGAGACATCGATCAGGGAACTCGCGCACGCAATTTGTGAAAAGATCGGATGCGATCCGGTTTTCAAATTCATCCCGTTCGAGGACGTGTACGGTCCGGCGTTTCAGGATATCTACCGGCGTGTGCCGTCGATTGAGAAAGCTCGGGAGATGCTTGGATTCGAGCCGGAAATCCCATTGAAGGACGGGCTTGCGAAAACAATCGAATGGGCAAAGGGAAATTACAAATCGGCGAATTCATCCACAGAAGAGAAATAAAAATGGAACCATCAGAAGCCATCATGGAAAATGAAATCGCTCGCGGGTTGATGGAAAAAATCGACGACCGCAGCGCGAAAATCGCCGTCGTGGGGATCGGCTACGTGGGTCTGCCTCTCGTGGTGCATTTCGCCGAGGACGGTTATTCCGTCGAGGGCTACGATGTCAGCGAAAAAACGGTCGGCATGCTGAACCGTGGGGAGAGTCACATCAAGGATATTCCGTCGGAGCGATTGAAACCGGTTGTCGAGTCGGGGAAATTTCACGCGACCACCGATGAAAATGTTCTTGATGATTCGGACATCGTTTTCATCTGCGTGCCGACACCGTTCACCCGAAACAAAACGCCGGATATCTCATACATCGAAAGTGCGACCGAGACAATCGCGAGACATCTTCATCCGGGAATGCTGATCATTCTTGAGAGCACGACCTACCCCGGCACGACTGTCGAGATTGTCAAGCCGCCTCTGGATGCGCGCGGACTGGTCGAGGGGAAGGATTATTTCCTGATATTTTCACCGGAGAGAGTCGATCCGGGAAATACTGTCTACACAATCGCCAACACTCCAAAAGTAA
>CBDUUJ010000391.1:0-3247 GCA_965370205.1 uncultured bacterium | reverse complement strand
CTCCTGCTGAAGGCGAAGAAGGAGCTAAAGAAGGCGAGGCCAGACCGGAAGGCCGAAAGAAAGACTGATTTCAGTTTTGCTTTATATGTTCGACTTGCGCTGATATTATTCAGGATACTGTTAAGAATCAATTGCGCGAGCGAATCGGAGGCGAAATCGTCGATTTGATTTTGTCCTTGAGAACCATTAACCCCCCCGGATTGAAAAAACCGGGGCGTTTGTGGTTTAGGAATTTTAATTTATTCATCTCACAATACCGACGTTCGTATTTACATGGTTTACATGGATTCCGTAGAACAGCACGGCAGTGCGTCTTTATACAACCGAATACCTGTTACAGGGACGCACGGCAGTGCGTTTTTATACAACCGAATACCTGTTACAGGGACGCACTGCCGTGCTGTTCTACGGGGTGTTCCTCTTATATTAGTTCTCCCCGGAAATGGGTGAAGAATTGTTTAATGAAGATGGTCTGTACAGGAATTACTCTATGATTGAACCCCAAAAAAAGCAGCCCTTTACGGATATCCACAGGCTTGTTGTCGGGCTTGGAAATCCCGGAACCGAATATACCGGAACCCGCCATAATCTCGGATGGGCGGCGCTCGATGCTTTTCTTAAACTTCTGGATGTGAAAAAAGATTTCAGTGCGTACAGGAGGTCGAGAATCCAGATTGTTACAGTCGATGATATGAAAGTGCTGCTGGTCCGACCGTCCACGTTTATGAACCTGTCCGGAAATGCTGTCGCGCCGATTCTTGAAACAACCGGTCTTGAAACGAAGGACCTTCTGGTTGTGCATGACGAGATGGATATTCCAACAGGCAGAGCGAAAATATATATCGGCGGTCGCGCAGCCGGACATCGCGGAGTGGGAGATATCATCGAAAAATGCGGAGAAGATTTCGCGAGATTGAAAATCGGTATCGGAACTCCGCCGGATGAATCCGAGGATGCAGGTATCGACTGGGTGCTGAGCGAGATCAGCGAAGAAGAAAAAGAAATTTATGAAAATATGATGCCGAAGATAGCGCATGGTATCAGGCTTTGGATTCTGGAGGGGCCGGGGAAAGCCATGACATGGTTCAACACATCGATGAAACCCGACGGAGAAGAGATTACGAACGAGGTTGAAGCTGAAAAGGATGAGCCGGATTCCGATGTGACGCAGAAGGGCAGCCGGGATGAGTGATAAAGAGAAAAAACTGATGGAAAGGCTCCGGGACCATCCCGGTATCGACGCTCTGATCGAATCCGTCGGGAGCGTGGAAGCGGGGATGGCGGTCAACGGGGTTCGAACGGGTCTGGCGGGTCTGCTGACCACCATGGTTCATATCTCCCGTGGCAGCGCGCCCACGCTTGTCGTGGCTCCCGACCCGGTCCGCGCGAGGGAATTTTTTAATGACTCCTCGTTCATGATGGACCTCCTCGACCGGGACCGCGAAGAGGAAATATTTCTTTTCGAAGAACTGAACCTTGTCGCGCAGGATTTCCTGACTCTCGGCGAGCTGGATATCATTTTCTACCGCTACCGCGTTCTCGAAAAGCTGATCGTTAATTCACCGATTCTCGTGGTCACAAGCCGACAGGCGCTGGGAATTCCACTCGTTGCTCCGGTCCGATACCGCGAGAATCTGATCACACTCAAACTCGGCGACCCCATCGATAAAAATCAATTCCTCCGCGATCTGTTCGGGATGGGCTACCGGCTGGTCAACCGTGTCCGTGAGGTCGGGCAGGTCGCCGGACGAGGGGGAATCATCGATATCTTCCCACTGGGCAGCAAGCGTCCGATCAGAATCGATCTTTTCGGTGATGAGATCGAGAGCCTGAGGGAATTCGATCCGGAAACCCAGCGTTCACTCGGAGAGACATCATTAGTTCGCCTGAGTCCGTGTTTCGAGGCGGAGCTTCTGAGGGATCAGGACCCGGAGGCGCTGTTCGATGTCGAGGGTGAATTAAGGGATACGGGCAGGCTGTACGATGATCCCGTGAGATTCCGGGAGTTCTCCCGTGATGAGAAGGATGAATTCCTCGCGCGGGGTTACTCATATTTCGACAAGGCCGGAATCTGGGACTATCTTCCCGAGGGCAGCCTGGTGATCGTTGACGCGCCGGGTCGAACGCTTTCCAGAGGCATCGCGATGGAGCTTCCAAAGGGCATGGGAAGCGATGGAGGCAAATTACCGGAGCATGAGGGACTGGTGCATTCGGTCGAAGATATCGCAAGGGGGTTGAGCATATTTCCGCGACTTGAATTCCTCTCACCGACATGTCCCGAACCAAAGTTGGATGAACCGATTCCCGACATTCACGCGCGACCTGTATCAACGGTGAGCGGAAGTTTCGACAGGCGTCTGGAGCAATATGTTGACAGCCATGCGGGAACCGGTAAAGGCAAATCCGATAATCAGGCGCTTATCATTGTGTCCAGATCAGCCGAGCGCATTAAGGAAATGCTTGGACGCGACTGGCCCGGTGTTTCGATACTCAGAGGCGATCTTTCCTGCGGATTCGACATATCCCCGGCAGGTCCAATCGTCCTGACCGACGCGGAGCTGTTCCCAGCCCGGAAACGAGGACTGTCCCATGCAAAGGGAAAAGCCCGGGCGTTCACCCGCGAGGAGCTTCGCGAGGTCCGTCTGGGCGATTATCTGGTTCATGTCCATCACGGGATCGGCGTTTTCCAGGGAATCGTCCAGCAGAAAGGTCCCGATGGCAGCGTTCTCGATTATGTTCTTCTTGAATACGCGAAAAACGACAAGCTGTATGTGCCTGTCGAACAGATAGATCAGTTATATCGATATACATCGGCCGAGGGAGCCGCTCCGACGATAAACCGTCTTGGCACAAGCGACTGGGACCGCCTCAAGCGTAAGGTGAAAAAGACTCTCGTACGTATGGCGGAGGACCTTCTGAAGCTGTACCAGTCGCGAAGGAAGGTCGCGGGTCATGAATTCCAGCCTGATACGGTGTGGCAGAGAGAGGTCGAGGACCGTTTCGAGTTCCAGGAGACGCCGGGACAGCTTCGCAGCCTTGATGAGCTGAAAGGCGATATGGAATCGTCGCGCCCGATGGACCGGCTTATCTGCGCGGAGGTCGGGTACGGCAAGACCGAGCTTGCGATGCGGGCGGCGTTCAAGGCAGTCGAGGGCGGTAAACAAGTAGCGATTTTGGTGCCGACTACGGTACTGTGTGTGCAGCACGGCAGGACTTTGGCGGAACGTTTTGCCGACTTTCCGGTAAT
>CBDUUJ010000390.1:0-3273 GCA_965370205.1 uncultured bacterium | reverse complement strand
GTCAGGACAAATAAAAGAATCAAAGTACCTGAATAACATGAGCAATGTACCAGGGGAAATTTTGTTTTTGCCTGCTACAACCCTGAATTTATCAACGACCTACGGGGCAAAAAAAAGTGTCCCCGGAATATTCAGCTTGATCTAAGATAACAACTCGTCTTATCATCTAAATACATCGGGGGGATTGGGATTTCCTATCACATCGGAACCTGAGGTACAGAAGAATGAAACTTACCATCAATGTCCGTCTGATATCGCTAATGGCGGTGCTTGTCGCTTTTACTTTTTTGCTCGGATGCAGTGGCGGCAATTCGCCGACCACCCCGAACACAACTCCCGAATTATCAGAAAGACAGCCGGCATCCGAGCCGGGCGAGCGAATGCTCTGGGGATTCTATCAGGTCGAGATTGATCCGGACACGCTGGAGATCTCAATTCATCCCCTTAGAACCGCCGAATTCAACGCCAACGTGACCAAATTCATGCAGCCGCCCGCTTCCCCGACCCCCATGATGAGCGTTGAGATCGACCACATAGCGTCCGATGTTCTCAACGATCTTCTGATTCTGGATGTCACGCTTCAGCATCCGTTCCCCGGGATGACCAAATTCAGGGGATTCGATGTCAGGGGCATTTTCATGAGTGACGCGAGTCAGACTGCCGGGTTTGATTCGAGTCTTTTTTATGCGGACTGGCCCTCTGCATCCGAGGGAGTGCCGGCAAGCGAACCGGTGCTGCTTAATCCCGACGGCTATACAAGATGGTGGAATCCGTCCGAGTTCACCGACCACGGCATCATTTTCGGCTACACGCATGGAAACCTGGCCCCGAGTGATTTCCTCGCAGGCGCGACATTAAATCCGTACAAATATTTCTGCGATGAACTCGAAGCGGACGACCCGTTTGATATCGATTCTGCAAATCGCGGCACGTTCAGCCTCGAATCCGGTTTCAATACAAGAAAATATTCCATACAGTTCGCTGGAAAACCCTGGCAGTACAACTATGCAATCGACGCATCCTGGGCGAAACCCGATCCGGATGCTGCTCCGGATTACGCCATCGAGAGCTTCCCGCCGGAGGCCAACTGCCAGGAGGCATGCAACATCTATCTGTCTGATGCAGGATCCACCACCTGGTACGAGAGTCCGGAAGCAAACGGGGGGGAATTCATTCTCGATATCGAAATTTTCGACTGGCAGGCTGTTGGAGCATCGACAAATCCAAGCGTAATTCTCGATGAGATCGGTTCGGTTTGGATTGAGAGTCCGGCGATTGATGACGGCGAGGGCCACAATTATCTCGATGTAATGACCGGGGATTACAAACTTCTCCCTGGAGTAGGGGATATATCCGCTGTTATCCGAGTGACGATCGCACCCGATTTCTCTGATCCTGGAATTGACGGAGAAGATTATTATCCGGCAATGATCGCGGTTGAATCTGCCGATCCCGACACTTACGAGCCTCAAATCACCGGCGGCGGATCGGCGTTTACTTTCCCCGACGCGCCGCTCACCGCGTATGTTACATCATATATCGAGATCTCCGGGATAAATCCGCAGGAAGCGCCGGTTGTTATCAGCGTGGTTCCGGATGAAGGAATGTCCGATGCGCTTCTTGAGGATGTGGAGATTCACGGTCAGCACTTCATGAACGGCGCCACTGTTGAATTCTCTCATGTTGAAGAGCCTTTCAATATCGGTCCGCTTGCGGCATTTTTCGCTGATGATACGCTTCTCAATACCGATCTGGACCTGACGGATGCACCACTTGGATTCTATAACGTGACGGTCGAGAACCCCGATATGCAGTCAGGGACCCTTGAAGCCGGATTTGAAGTGATTGAAAATTTGCAGGCTGTGCTGGTTCTTGAGGAGGAGATCGATTTCGAGCCGACTCATGATGCTCATGACTGCTACACTCCGGCGATTATTGTGGAACATGACAATGATGTTGTATTCGTGTACGAGGAATATCATCCGACTGGAAATAAAAGTTACTCGACAATATACAGATCAAAGGATGACGGCTTCACATGGCCGGAATATGAATGGGGGGTTCACAGCAGCGGCGGTTCCTGGCGTCACGGCGACGCGGTAAAACTCTGGCCGAACAGCAACGACGGCAGCTATAAGACAATGCAGCTTATCGATCCAACCGGAACCATATGGGCCACCGGGTTCATGGAATCGACCAATGATGACGGCCCCTTCGGCATCGAATCCGCTCATGTCAGCCAGAGAATCTGGCACGCGAATGAAATTGTGCAGGATGCCGATGGCTATGTGTATGCACTTGGAGATGAAGACGGATACATCCGGTTCAAGCGGTCGGAGACACCGGACTGTATCGACTGTGGTCCCGGCGGAGCTGTCTGGCAGCCGTTCCCGGTGTATACACTGGTCGATCCCGGCACGCTTTCCCGTGTCAGATCAAGCGCGCTCTATAACGGCACGATGTATCTCGCCTATTTCGAGGACGGCGGGGACGTGATCCGCCTTGCGATCGAGGGTCCCACTTTCGATAACTGGGACACATCGACTATCATCTGGGATGCGAGCGATTCCGGGGCGCACAGTCCGCGCGATCCGGGTCTGCAAATCGATGACACCGGTTTCCATGTCACATTCGTCCGGACAGATTTTCTTACCGGCTTTAATGAGCTTTGTTACATCTTCTCAGAGGACGGCTCGACAGGTTCATGGACCGAGCCTGTAATTATCCGCGCGAATGTCTTTGAAATAACCGACAGCCCGATTATTCACTACGACTGGGATGGAACGTCCACGCTCGGCACGGTATGGTCGGAGAATGAAAAAATCTGGGCGGCATTTTCTATCGATGACGGCGCAACATGGAGTCAGCCGGTGCTTGTATCCGAAACATACGATCAGAACAAGCACTGCGATCTCGCTATCGCCCACGCAACCGATAACTGGCACTTTATCTTCTCGGCGTTTGACCCGACAACCGAACTGAACAGGATCCATTACCGTCGCGGCCATATGGAATGGCTGTAGTCAAATTTGTGTTGTTTTCAGATAGTCCGCTTGCTTACGCGCGCAGTTCGGAACATACAACATTTCAGAACCGCGACCGTGAGGGAGCGGACAGTCTATATACGGCTCAGCAGGAGTTTCGCCCTCCTTTATCGGCATGGAATTTGTCCTGATCGCGCTTACCTGCTACCATACATACACAATGGAACTGCTCAGGGACATCCTGGAAAGGTTCAGGAAAAACTTCGGGCTTGAGGAGCGTCTGACCGAC
>CBDUUJ010000389.1:0-3280 GCA_965370205.1 uncultured bacterium | reverse complement strand
GGTGTCTGTTTCTTATTCAATCCGGGATACCTGGCTGCGCGTCTCGGATTGACAAATCTGCCGTCTCCCCTGAGAAACAGTTCAAGCTCGTCGCGTGTCTCCGCTATATGGGTCGTAATCGGGAGCCGATGTTTTTCGGACATCTCCACCGCCATTTTCGCCATCGGTGGCGTGACAGTGAACGGCGCGTGCGGAGCGACCCCTGCGCGGACCCGGTCGGTTGATTCACCGACTACCGATTCGATGATTCTCCTGTGACGCGGGACACTTTGCGTCAGATTCAATGTTCCAAGCCCGAATACCTCATAGAAAAATACGCCCTTCATTCCCCCTTCGATCATCGCGTCGCGACCCCATGCGGTGTAATGCTGCTCGCCGATTGCGGTTATGCCGTTCCGGAAACATTTACCAATTCCCAGACGTGCGCTCTCGCGACATTCGGATTCGCGGCTGGGGATATCAAGAGGGAGAATATTTTTTTCGATCCATGTTACAAAGTCGGCATCGTCGGCGAGTCCTCTGAATACCGTGTAAACGAGATGCGTGTGCGCGTTGACCAGGGCGGGGAGGAGGATAGCGTCGGGATGATTTTCACATGGAATGTTCCCGGGAAGTTTCGAGCGTTCGGTGACGCATTCGATTACTCCATCCGAAACGATGACAGCCCCATCCTCAAACGGGGGCGCGTTCATGGGAACGATGGTTCCCGCAGATATGGCGAATCGCTCAGGCATGTAAAATATTCTGGTATAAGGTCAGTCTTTTGACAGGTTTGAATCCGGAAGCCTCGATGATCTTTCGCATCTCGTTCTCGTTTGTTCTGAATCCGGCTCCCGCCGACCTCACAACAAGCTCCTCCATCATGATACTTGAGTAATCATCCGCTCCGAATCTCAGCGCAACCGATCCGGGCCTCAATCCCTGCGTTACCCATGAAACCTGATGATGCGGGACATTGTCAAGGATCAGCCTCGCAGCCGCCTGAATCCGGAGATAATCAATTCCTCCGAGCGGTGTGCATTCAGATTCCAGGCTTGTGTTTGACGGTTGAAAAGTCCAGGGAATGAACGCCGTGAATCCGCCGGTCTCATCCTGAAGATCGCGGATTTTTATCAGGTGTTCAAGTCTCTCCTCGATTGTTTCTCCGAACCCGATAACCATTGTGGCGGTTGTTTTTATCCCCAGTTCATGCGCCGTACGCATGATATCAATCCAGACATCGCCGGAACATTTCTTCGGGGAGATTCGACTTCTTGTCGGCTCCGAAAGGATTTCGGCGCCGCCGCCCGGAAGGCTGTCCAGCCCGGCATCGATCAGCTTGCCGAGAACTTCCGGAACCTGCATGCCGGTCAGTTTCGAGAATTCGTAAATTTCCGGCGGTGAGTACGCATGGATGTGTATGGTCGGGAACCTTGCCCGGATCGCCTTGAGAAGCTCGATATGATAATCGAACGGGATATCGGGATTATGTCCGCCCTGCAGAAGAATTCCCGTTCCGTTTTCATTGAGAGTTTCCCCGATCTTCTCAAGCACTTCCTCGGCAGTCAGCGTCCAGCCCTCGGGGTGTCCCGGCGGACGGCTGAAAGCGCAGAATCTGCAACCGGTCGTGCAGATGTTTGTGTAATTGATGTTCCTGTCGACCTGGTATGTCACACGGTCCGGCGGGTGTATCCTGCATCGAAACTGATGCGCGAAACTCCCGATTGTCCAGATATCAGATTCATCCGACAGGCAGAACAGTCCTTCCTTCCCGGTCAGGCGGGAATTATTGCGCACCTTGATACTTATTTCCTCAAGCATCGTGATTTTTATCACGCTCCCTGAGGAATTTTTTCGCCTGGATGAAAAACTCCCTCTGGCCTGCCTGCTCTCTGGGACCGTGCATGTAAGTTATATTTATTCTTAGGTAACGATCCACGAGGTCCGGCGAAAAACCGTATATCTTCGAAAGCGGCTCTATCAGTTCATGCAGGTTGAGAAGGCTCCAGTCTCTTGCATTGCAGACAGGTTCCCGGAGCAAAGCGGCGGTGTCTCCATCTTTTGCGATCCATCTCGCGAAAGTAAACGGGTGGTTTGTTTTCTCCCGCCACAGTTCACCGAGATCGTCGAATACGGTGGGTGAAGTAATTTGCTGCGATTGTGAAATGGCCGGATCGCCGATCAGAAGCCGTCCGGTCAGATCGGGTAGTTGATCCACGGGCGGGGCGTCATTGTCATCGGGAATGATGTATTTACAGGGCTTTTCCGATGACTGGTTTCGTAAAACCTGCACAAGAAGATTGCTCGTCCGGCTGGCGGGATCGAGCCAGATCGTCTCAAGCGTTTCAAATGAATTGTTATGAAACAGAAGGACACTCGCGACAGCTCCACGACATGCGATAGCGACATTCGGAATCGGGATCAGGTCGGGATGCTCCAGCAGGCACACCACAGGCGCGAGCGCGCAGTCGACTTCACCGTCAACGAGCATTCTCACAAGCTCCGACGGGGTCGCGCGGATTATCGTGTGCGGATGCTCAATCACCTCATGGTCAAAGGGCCAGATTAACGGTTCGGCATTCAGGTATGGAACCGTTCCAAGCTTCAAACCGGTACTCATATTGGAACCTCCTTTACAGCAGTGTGAAACGAATCGCGTCGATACGGCTCCAGGCCGGCATCGGTAATGATCTGTTCGAGACGGTCCGAACCCAGGCCGCGTGGAGCGTCGCTGCCGGCTTCGTGCATGATATCCTCGCGACCCACCGTGCCGTCGAGATCGTCCGCTCCGGATCTCAATGCGATCTGCGCCATTCTGATTCCCAGCACCCGCCAGTATGCTTTAATATGCGGGATATTGTCGAGCATGAGCCGCGCAATTGCGATTTGTTTTATATCCAGAGACCCGTTTGGCGGTCCGGCGATTCCTGAAAGCTCGTTAGCGCCGTCGAGCCAGGGCAGGGGAATGTGCGCGACAAACCCGCTGTTTTCATCCTGAATCTCGCGCAACCGTATCAGGTGATCGATTCTGTGCTCCGCATTTTCGATATGCCCGTGAAGCATGGTCGAGTTCGATGGAATCCCCATCTCATGCGCGATTCGATGCACGTTAAGCCACTCAACGGACGATGCCTTGTTCGGGCAGATTTTGCTCCGGAGCTTCTCATCGAATATCTCCGCTCCGCCTCCCGGGATCATCCCAAGCCCGGCGTTTTTCAATTCATGCAGGATTTCCTGAATCTCAGGATTCTCCCTTTCCGAAAGAGCCTGAATCTCAACCGCCGTGAAGGCTTTCAAAGTC
>CBDUUJ010000388.1:0-3281 GCA_965370205.1 uncultured bacterium | reverse complement strand
CGAGGATGCCGAAACCCGTGCTGTCTCCGAACGATATCTGCGACGTTCTTGGCGGGTTGGTCGCTTTGTACGACAAGCCGGAGATCGGCGCAACGATAGAATTCAATTGTCCGGATGATATCCCGACCGTGCTGATCGACCGTGACGCGATGAGCCGTGTTTTCACCAATCTTATAAAAAACGCGGTCGAGTCGATGAAGGATCGCGACGGGGTCATCAGAATTTCAGTGAGAACCGTAACGGCGGGAATCGGATTGTGGGTGCGAATCACGATCCTCGACCAGGGCGTGGGAATGGATCAGGAATCGCTGAAACAGAGCTTCAATCCATATTTCACGACTAAACGCGGGGGAAGCGGGCTTGGACTTGCGATCGTTCAGAGCATAATATCAGAGCACAAGGGACGGATTCGAATCGACAGCGAACTGGAAAAAGGAACATTGGTAACTGTTGAGATCCCCGCAGCTCCGGAAGATTAATCCTATGTGCTGAGTGTCTTGCAGAATCCTTTTCTATAAATATTATTCTTCCTTAATTCAGAGGGGACACCTGCTTTTCGAGGACGAAAAGAGGTGTCCCCGGGAATAATGATCCGGAAATGATGGTAAAAAGAAGCATGAATGATAAAAAAACGATGAAGTAGGTAAAATCAAAAAGTAACTGTTAAAAAAAAAGAAGAAAAAAAGAAGAAAAAGGGATGAAAAAGGGATGAAAAAGGGATGAAAAAGAGATGAAAAAGAGAAGAAAAAGGGATGAAAAAGGGGGACACCTCTTTTCGTCCTCGAAAAGCAGGTGTCCCCTCTATCTCAAATTATTTCCTTCGGTTTCGTTTACCAAATTACCACTCGCCGTTCGCAGCGGCGTTTACCGAATCCCATATCTCCCGACGGAACCTTTCCTCTCCAAACTTCTCCCCCTGCATTCTAAGTTGACTGACATCGAACGTCAGCTTCTCGAATCGCTCAATTGCCTCAACCATTGAATCCGATGTCTGCTCCATGAAAAGCGTACCCGTGACACCATCGATCACGGTCTCGCTTGCGCCCCCTACCCCATACGCGATCGTCGGCGTACCGGCGCATGCGGCCTCGCACGGGACAATCCCGAAATCCTCCAGCGACGGGTGCATGATCGCTTTCGCTTTCGCCACAAGAGCCGGCACATCCTCCTCATTCACAAACCCGATGAACTCGACCGTATCGCCCGCGATTTCGATCAGCCGGGAAAGCTCTCCCCCGGTTCCCGCGACAACGAGACGTTTTTTCAATCGCGTGCATGCCTCGACTGCAAGATCGAGACGTTTGTACCCGACCAGCCTGCTCAACACAAGATAGTAGTCTTCCTTTTCCTCAGGTCTGCAAGGCTGGAAAAGTTCGTCCCTGACCGGTGGAAAAATCACGCGACCGTCACGATTGTAAATTCTCCTGATCCGCTCGCGAACGGTCTCGCTGATCGGAACAAAATGAGTGACCCGCTCCGATCTGTGGACATCCCATTTCTGAAGCCTCGGAACCTGGCTCAGAAAAACAGATCGGACGATGGGTTTCATATGTGCTGCATAAGTGTCCTTTAAATCCCAGACATACCGCATCGGTGTGTAGATGTACGACACATGAACCGCACCCTTGCCGGGGACACATCCACCCGCCGCGCAATGGCTCGACGACAGAACAACGTCATAGCCACTTAGATCGTACGACTCGACCGCCTTCGGCATGAACGGAAGATAATGACGATACCATTTCAATGCATTCGGCCAGCCCTGCAGAAAACTTGTCCTGATTCTCTCAGGCGGAAACCAGTCACTGAAAACCTTTTCGTTGTAGACCGATGCAAAGATCGGCGCATCGGGCCAAAGCTCCGAAAAAACCTTCAGGCATCTCTCCGCGCCGCCTATCGCGGTGAGCCATTCATGTACGATCGCAAGTTTCATCGTTTTTGAATCACTTCATTGTAAATCCCAAGATACTGCTTCGCGATACGGTCCCACCGGAAATATTCCTTAAGCGGATTCGCGGCTTCCCGCGCACGCTCAAGAGCCATCGGGTTGGCAATCATATTGATGATCGTGGTCGCAAGCGCTTTGGGATCATTTCTCGCGACAAACTTTATCTTCTCCTGCTCGTATATTCCCTCAACTTTCCCGAACGGTTCAGTTGTAATTATCGGAATATCCCACATCAGCACCCCGACAAGACTGCTCCTTCGGAAACTGAACCCGTCGAGGAATGGAAAGACCCCGACATCCGCAGAAAGGAAAATCCCCGGAAGCTCATCAATCGGCCTGCGCCCTATCCATTTAACCTGGTCCATTATTCCGAGTCCACGGGTTTGACCCTCAAGCGTTTTATGGAAATCATTTTCTCCGGGGCAAAACGCGCCGGCGATCACAAGCGTGGGTGTGACACCCTCAAGTTTCAGCAGCCTCATCGCCTTGAAAAGAACCTCGAGACCCTTCGACATCGTCGGTGTTCCATAGTGAAGCAGAACGATGTCATTCTCATCGATTCCCAGGCTTGTCCTGTATTTTTTTCTCACTTCAAGCCTCTCATTTTCAGAGAGACTTTCCCCGGACGGTCCCACGGGTCCGACCGGAATCGCATCGTTGATTTTTTCCTCAACCGAGATATGCCGTTTTATTAGAGCGTCCAGTTCTAATGGACATGGCATCACGACCGCATCGACGGGATCGATAAGGATAAAAAACGCAAGCCTTCGGAGCGCATGACTGAGCCGAAACTCATGCAGCGTCACAACTATTTTATACTGTCTGTGCCGTGTCCCCAGGATCATCGGAAGAAACGGAACGCCAAGACCTCTTCCGTATGCTTTCGACGGGTAATGAATATGCAGGATATCCGGCTTCAGCTCATCGATAGCATGCGTCAGTTTTTTTATACCCGTTAAACCCCATCTGCTTATAACAGCGTGAACTGGAAACGGTCCCGATCCCTTCTCCACTGGGTCTGCCCTGACATCGGTAATCGCCTCAATATCGACACCGCGACCCGCAAGTTCGCGAGCGAGTTCATACGCTGAATCGCCCACTCCGCACTGCATCGGCGGGAAACTCCCGCACATCACGACAACCCTGCCGAGTTTTTTTACATCAACAGTTACCGGTTTATCGATTTCTTCCGGTTTGTCAGAATCATCCGGTTTGTCAGAATCATCCGGTTTGTAAGAATCATCCGGTTTGTCAGAATCATCCGGTTTGTTGTTATTACTATTATTTTTCTCGACTTCATTCATATTTGTAATAAGGATACACCTACAAGCAT
>CBDUUJ010000387.1:0-3289 GCA_965370205.1 uncultured bacterium | reverse complement strand
TATGCTCGTTTATTTCGTCTATCGTGTCCCATGGACAGTTAAGTACAAATATTCCATCCGGCTTGAGATCGGAAAGCATGTCATATACACCGACATAAGCGGGGTTATGGCAGGCAATATAATTTGCGTCCTTGATGAAATAATGCCCCCGTATCTGGTGGTCGCTGAATCGCAGATGGCTGACTGTAACTCCACCGGATTTTTTAGCGTCATAGGCGAAATAACCCTGCGTGTATTTGTCTGTATGATCGCCGATGATCTTGATCGCGTCCTTGTTGGCGCCGACCGTTCCGTCCCCGCCAAGTCCCCAGAACTTGCAGCAGACAGTTCCCTCCGGAGCGGAATCGATCTCCTCAGTAACAATCAGCGACGTATGCGTAACATCGTCATTGATCCCGACAGTGAAATGATTCATTGGCTGATCCATTTCGAGATTATCGAAGATCGCTTTCACATGAGACGGATTGAAGTCCTTGGATGAGAGACCGAATCGTCCGCCATAGACCTCGATATCGTTGCGATCCGCTTCAGACAGAGTGGCGAGGATATCGACATAGAGCGGCTCTCCCAACGCGCCCGGCTCTTTCGTGCGGTCCATTACACCAAGTCTCTTCACATTCTTCGGAAGCGCCTTGATGAAATGCTCGATCGACCATGGACGATACAGCCTGACTTTTATCAGTCCGTATTTTCCACCCCTCGCGTTGAGGTAGTCGACAGCTTCATGGGCGACATCCGCGCCGGTGGCCATGATTACGATCACATTTTCCGCGTCGGGATGTCCGTGGTAGTCGAACAGGTTATATGTCCTGCCCAGCTTCGCCGAGACCATCTGCATAGTTTCCTCGATGATCCCCACTGCCGCGTTATAGAACGGATTGGCTGCCTCACGAGCCTGGAAGAAAATATCCGGATTCTGCGCCGTTCCTCTCAACTGCGGATGCTCGGGATTCATGCCGCGCCTGCGGAAATGCTCGACATCGTCCCAGGGCATCATCTCGGCGATCTCATCGTAGGTCATGACCTCGATTTTCTGAATCTCATGCGATGTACGGAAACCATCGAAGAAATTGATCATCGGAATCCTGGTTCTGAGAGTCGCGATATGGCTGATAATCCCAAGGTCGTGGGTCTCCTGGCAGGATGCTTCCGCCATAAGTCCCCATCCGGTCGACCGTACCGCATTGATATCGCTGTGATCGCCGAAAATGCTCAGCGCATGCGCCGCGACCGAACGAGCCGATACATGGAAAACCGTCGGCGACAGCTCTCCCGAAATCTTGAACATGTTCGGGATCATCAGGAGAAGTCCCTGTGAGGCTGTGAACGTGGTCGCGAGTCCTCCGGCGGAAAGAACGCCGTGCACCGCGCCCGCCGCGCCCGCCTCGGACTGCATCTCAACCACCTTGAGCTTTTGTCCGAACAGATTCAGTATCCCGTTCGCGGACATCGAGTCGGCAACCTCTCCCATTACCGATGAGGGTGTAATTGGATAAATCGCGGCGACATCGCTGAATGCGTAGGCCACGTACGTCGCCGTTGTATTTCCATCAATTGAACGAAATTCCCTTGCCATAATAAAAGCACCTCAAATCATCCCGTATACCGGGCATGGTAATTTATTCCTTGTGACTTCAAGCACAAGGGGACATATTGATAACACCGCATTGAGCAGACTTCAAGGGGTTTTTATCATTAATTAACAAAAAACAAAAGTGAGGTTATTCAGTAAGTGGTTATGTCCCTTGACTTCATATTTGCCGGGTGCTACACAGGAACATACGGAGGAACAGATCATGAAAAGCTACCGACAGGAACTATGGTTCAATGCGCCGAACCGGATGGATCTTATCAATATTACATCCCAGGTGAACGAGTGCCTTCGTGAGAGCGGAATCAGGGAGGGATTTGTCCTTGTGAACGCGATGCACATAACCGCATCGGTATTTATCAACGACAACGAATCGGGACTTCACAGCGACTACAAAAAATGGCTTGAGAAACTGGCACCGCACGCTCCGACCGACCAGTACCGTCACAATGACTCCGGCGAGGACAACGCGGACGCTCACATGAAACGCCAGATCATGGGACGGGAGGTCGTGATCGCGGTCACGGACGGTCAGCTCGATTTCGGTCCGTGGGAATCGATTTTCTATGGTGAATTCGACGGAAGGCGAAAAAAAAGAGTGCTGGTTAAAATAATCGGTGAGTGACAACTTGTAGTATTTCCGATTCGGGAAATAAATCCTGATGAATTCCGGCGATAAAAGGCATACGTCAGATGATCGACCCGCTCCCGACAGGGCGCCTGTTAAACGCTTTGCAAAAATCAGGCTCCGGGTTGGATATGTTTACCTGATGTGCGCGGTGATATTTGCGCAGCCTGAATTCCACTGGGTAATAACTGGAATCATTTTAATCGTTGCAGGAGCCGCAATCAGACTGATCGCATCGGCAACACTTATCAAGGATAAAAAACTCTGCACGTCGGGAATCTACTCTGTCACCCGCAATCCTCTGTATCTGGGAAGCGCATGCGTGGGGCTGGGATTCGCGGCATTGACATCGCTGGTCTGGTTCCCGATTATTTTCCTGATCGTTCTCGTACCTCTTCACATGAGAATGATCACGCTGGAAGAAATCTATCTTGAGAAACTTCACCCGGAAACATACCCCGCATATAAAAAAGCTGTTCCCGTGTTTCTACCGCGTCCATGGCCGCCTGCGCGATTATCCGGAACACTCGATGGAAACCGTCTCAGAAAAAGCGGCGAACCGGTTTCAACCGCGCTGTTCGCAATTCCTGCTATAATCCTTCTCGCTTGGCATCAATCATGGCTGCAAATATTGAGATAAAACCCGACGCGAAACTCCTTGTTGTGGACCTTGCGTTTATCGGGGACCTCATCATGTCGACCCCCGCGTACGCCAACCTGCGAAAGGGTTTCCCCGAGGCGCAGATCGATCTGCTCGCCGCGCCAGGAAGCCGTCCGGTAATCGAGAACAACGGTGTTTTTAACAGAATTTTCACAACCGGGATAAAAACCGGCGGCTGGAAGTCGATCAGGGAGGAGTCGGAACTTATGGCCACCGAATGCTATGACCTTGTGGTCTCGTTCCATCGCGGTCATGGCTCACTGCTCATGCTGAAAATGGCCGGGGTTCCTCACAGGATCGGATTCACCAACGGCGGAAGGTCTTTCTTTCTGACCGGGGGCATCCCATTTCAACTCTACAGGCACAGGGCATGGAACCATCTCAGGTTAATCGATGAATGCCTGCCTAT
>CBDUUJ010000386.1:0-3349 GCA_965370205.1 uncultured bacterium | reverse complement strand
CCTCAACACCAGAAGGAAAAATATATATGTCGCGGGAAGGGCGAAAAGAAAACCATCGATACGGTCAAGCACACCGCCATGCGCACCAAGCAATGTTCCTGTGTCCTTCATTTCAGCCTCGCGCTTGATCGCACTGACAGTCAGATCGCCAAGCTGGCTGAAAGCCGCCGCGAAAGCACCGAATACAATGAGTTCGGAAATTTGCACCTGCCCGATTAATCCGATTAACCAGGAGTATACAATTACCCCGGTCACGCTCCCCGCCATGCCCCCGATCAAACCACCGATGGTTTTTTTAGGCGAGATCCCCGGAGCCAGTTTCGCTCTTCCGAAAAATTTTCCCGATAATAACGCCGCAGTATCACAGCACCAGCTTGTCAGGACCGGGAAAAGCGTCAGGTGGATCATGCCGTCCAGTTTGAAAAATCCATTGGAGAATTTTAAGGCTTCAATTGTTTCGAGATCGAGCTGGAGATGTCTCAATTTAAAAATAAAACTCAATAATCCGGCAATATAAAGCACTCCCAGAGTAACAATCGCCACCTCACGAAGAAAACTCTCAGCTCCACGGGCACGCGCGATAAGCTGGAAAATTAAAAAGACCGGCAGCATCAGCGCAAATATCACGACCAGCGACCCTATCGGAAACGCCCACGCTGTATACAACAGAATGATTGCCGCGATCTCACCCAGTCGCGATAACGGAAACTTCGACTCGGGATGATCCACACCCGCGACCTTCCAGAATTCCCGCAGAGCCAGCCACGCGCTGATGATCACTAAGATTAAAAGAGATCGGTCTCCATACGCTAACAGGCAGACCGCGACCGCTCCCAGTGGTATTCCGATCGCGAACCTAAGAAAGAGATTTGATGTTTTTTTCTTTGCGCCTGTCATTCCGGGTTACCGAATGTCCTCAAGTATGCCACAATTCAGGTCCGATCGTATACTACCTTGATCCCGAGTTCCTCATCCATCCATTTAATAATTCGGTCAGCGATTTCATCACGCGCAGCTCGGTAAATCTCAAGCTCCTTCACCGGATCGCTCGACGCCATGTACGGGTCCTCGACCGACCAGTGCAACCGCTTAGATTCGCCGTCCTCACTATGAAAAACCGGGCAGAAATCCCGCGCGTAATCGCAGAGAGTTATCGCAAAATCGAATTTTTCTTCCCCGATATCCTCGAATGACTTCGGATACCCACGCGATATGTCAATTCCGATTTCACGCATGACCTCCACGGTTGCGCGGCTTACATCAAACGTCGGATGCGACCCCGCCGATTTCACGCGGACCCGGTCTCCAGCCCAATGTCGCAGGAATCCCTCCGCCATCTGCGACCGGCACGAATTCCCGGTGCAGACGAAAATAACCGCTATCCTGTTATCCTTATTCATATGCAGTGAATATTAACCCTGCCGTTCGGGATTCTCAACTATTGACAAAATCGAATTTCCGTGATATATAACTGACTGGTCAGTTAGTTATATCATGGTGATTGCGGAGAAAAAATCTCAACGGTCCACACCGCGATGGAAACGCCGCCCGGATGCGCGTCCGTCGGAGATCGCCGACGCCGCTCTGGAAGTGTTCGCGAAAAGTGGATTCGAGTCTGCGACGATGGACGAGATAGCGATGAAAGCCGGGGTCTCGAAAGGAACAATCTATCTCTATTACCCGAGCAAGGAAGATCTTCTCGTCGCGAGTGTTGAAAATAAAATTGAAAGAAACCAGGCGCAGGTGCTTCCGCTTCTCAGCGGCGCGACAGGTCTGACCGATGAAAAATTGACAGTAAAACGGGCCGGGGAAATTCTCACAAACGCCCTCGATGGAATTCTCACGCTGATTACATCTAAAGATTCCATCACGATGCATCGTGTGATTATGGCTGAACGCCACCACTCAAAGAAACTCAAAGAAAAGCACATCGAGAGGGCGAATATCGCGATCAGCACAATTACAGGCTTCCTGAAATACGCGCACGATCAAAATGTAATCGACTGCCCGTTTCCCAAAGTCACAGCTCGAATAATAATGAGCCTGATCATAAGCTACGCGGCGTCGGATGAAATCATCGGAAGCGGGAAAGGCAGATTTCACTCGGAACAGTCTCGTAAAGTAATTATTGATCTTTTACTTCGTGGTCTTGGACTCTACACCGGAGGGAAACAGAAAAAATGAAACCTCAACACATCCCATGGATACTGATTTTTATCATCCCTTTCATCATTCCGGCATGCGCGCGCGACAATCCGAACGAGATGATGCTGTCCGGAACTATCGAGGCCGAGACCGTTCATGCCGGATCGAGAATCGGCGGACGAGTGGTTGAAGTAATGGTGGACGACGGCATAAAGGTTGATGAAGGAGATATTTTATTCATCCTCGAAACCGATGTCCTTGAGGCTGAACGCGAACGCATCGAAGCCTTAATCAATGAAGCGGAAGCGGCATACGATGTGGTCGCCGCGGGAGCAAAACCGGAGGATATCGCCCGCGCCCGCCAGGAGTCGGAAGCCCTCAGAAACGTATGGGAACTCACCCTGGCCGGACCATTGCCCGAGGAGATCGCGGCACTTCAGAGTCAGGCGGAAAGTTTTGAGGCGACATATCGGAATGCAGTCGATGCGTCAAACCGTATGGAGCATCTCTACAACGAAGGTGTCGCCGCGGAGAGAGAACATGTCGCTGCAATGGAAACCGCCGAGGCCGCGAGAAATCAGTGGGAAGCCGCTCTCCAGCAATTGGAGGCATTGAAAAACCGTCCGAGAGTTGAAGAGGTCGATGCGGCGCGCGCGAGATATCTTGCGGCTGCGAACGCTGTCCGCTCGATAGAATCCGGAGCGACTCAGGAACAGCTTGATGCGGCACATGCGCGTATCGAAACCGCTGAGGAAATGCTCGACCGTCTCGATGTGGATATCGCCGAAGCCACAGTGATATCGCCCATTTCCGGGATAATGGGAACATTCGACATCAAGCCCGGTGATTTCATCGCTCCGGGTCAGGCGACCTGCGAAATTTTCGACATGGAGCATCTGAAAGTGGTTGTCTATCTCCCGGAAAATCGTCTCGGTTTTGTGAGAGAGGGCGAAGAACTTCCGCTTATGGTGGACAGCTTCCCGGATGAGACATTCACAGGCGTGGTTATGCGTGTCGCGGCGGAAGCGGAATTCACGCCGAGAAATGTGCAGGTGGTCGAGGAACGCGTGGCGCAGGTTTTCGCGGTGGAGATATCTGTCGCGAATCCCAAATACCGGCTTCGACCCGGCATGGCAGCGGATGTGACAATTTCTCTTATTGATTAAAAGCTTCTAATAAAAAAAAGAACTGGGGACACCTCATT
>CBDUUJ010000385.1:0-3350 GCA_965370205.1 uncultured bacterium | reverse complement strand
ACGATACTTTTTCAGACACGTCTCCCACGAATCGCGCTCGCGCTGGTAACTGGTTCGGCGCGAGCGTTGAGTGGATCCGCGATGCAGGCGCTTCTCAGGAATCCGCTCGCCAGCCCGTTCACGCTGGGAGTCGCGTCGGGCGGGACACTTGGAGCGGCGCTTGTGATTTTTCTCGGGATTGGCGCGACCGCGTTCGAGGTTCCGGGCACGGTTTTGGGAGCGTTTATATTCAGCCTGATGACGCTCGGGCTGGTCTGGGCGCTCTCATGGCAGCGCGGACGGCTTCCGACGGGCACGCTTCTGCTTGCGGGTGTCAGTGTGAATTTTCTGTTCGGCGCGATGGTTCTTCTGCTTCAGTACCTGAGTGATTTCGAGCAGAACTTCGCGCTTATCCGCTGGATGATGGGGTCGCTCGACACGGTTGGATACGATTCGGTGTGGGGAATTTTTCCGGTAGTGATAATCGCCGCCGCTGTACTTTTTCTTTATGCGCGCGCGTTCAATCTGATGGCGCTGGGCGATGCCGCCGCGCAGACAGCCGGCGTGAATGTCCGTCAACTGGAAATTGCGGGGTTTGTCGCGTCGGGACTTCTCGCGGGGGCTGCTGTGAGTCAGGTGGGACCGATCGGGTTTGTTGGATTGATCGTGCCTCATGCGGTGAGGATGATCGTCGGTCCGGATTACCGTCTTGTATTGCCGGGAAGCATGCTGGTTGGAGCGGGATTTCTTGTGCTGTGCGATCTTGTCAGTCGGGTGGTGCTCGCGCCGGTCGAGCTTCCGCCGGGGATAATAACCGCGTTGCTGGGGGCGCCGTTTTTCCTGTGGCTGCTGAGAGCGAAAGCAAGAGAGCTTGTGATGTGAGTGTGTTGGGGGAAGGTCACCATTAGATGCAAGCTATATATATTAACGATACTTACCTATAAAACCCAAGTCAGGTCACGTCCTATTAGTAACTCTGTCATCCTGGCATGATGAGTATTTTTCATGGGGATAGCTCGCGTATCGAAGCCGTGTTGATTTGCCATTTTAATTACATCGTCCGCATTGTCATATGTCATTAGGAAATCCCCGGCAAGTCCCTCCGCAATACCAAATAAATTTTCATGATCGAGTTCGTAGTGAGTATAAAGACGAGATCCAGCCTTTTTTCCTGCGGCAGTGTACGGCGGATCAATGAAATAAACTACATCGGATCGATTTGAGTTTTTTCTCAGGACTTCAAGTCCATCCCCTTCAATAAAATTTATCTGCTCCTTTATGCATACGATGTTTTTAATCCTCTTACAAAGCGTATCTGGATACCATCGGGATTTTATACCTTTGCCATTTTCTCCGTATTTTATAAGACCACTCCCTGGCGCTAAAATTCCTCCATGAAATGTCCGATTCTTTAATATTGTCTGAAATGCCTTCTCTTTCATCGAGACCCTTGTTTGGGCAAGTACTTTTTGCACGTTCTCGGCTGTAACCTTAAAGTTGGCAATTCTTCCCATTAGCCATTCCACGTCACCATATAGAATCGTTTTCCAGACCGCCGCTACTTGATCATCCAGCTCAACCATGAGCACCGACTTTACCAATCCTTCGAAAGCGGCTGTCAAGCTTGCGATCCCACCTCCTGTAAACGGTTCGATCAAGACAGCCGGTCGGACTTTCTGATAAGCTAACCATTGTCTGATGTGAGGAACAAGCCATGTTTTTCCTCCCGGATATCTAAACGGACTCCGCTGCGGCACTGATGCCACATTAACAATTCGATCACGGGTCTCAGTCCCAAAAAAAGTCAGCTGTTTCATCACTTTAGAAAGGCTTTTCTATGATATCAATATCAGGAGCATGATCTGCTTCCAATTTCTTGTCTATCTTAACTTGTAGCTTTTCGATGAATTCCTGCATATCGCCTGCGTCTGAGCGGGTGATTCTATCAAGTGAATCATCGAATTCTGTATATACTGTATTAAAGTGTTTCAGGTTATACTTCTTGTCTTGCGTATTATGTTCCAGATCATAGATCATCCAGGCTATATCAGCCTTAGTCCTGTCAACCTGATGTAAGCTGGGCAAGGTTTGATAGAAACTTTTATTAAGGGCAACGACCGTCTTCTTACCCCAGGTCTTTAAAATACCTCCCTTGAATATCAGTTGCGGAGCCAATCGCTTCCGGGAGGAAGAGAGATAGTCTGGACGTGGATAGTTGGGTTTTCCCGACCAATCCATGTTGATATGCTTAAGCGGGTCTTCCATGAAGTAACTAAATGGATTGCGAATGTTACCTGATATATAGACCGCCTGAATCTCCAGAGCCCCAAAGTCATTGATCCGACCAGCCTCATCATAAGCAACAATCACAACATCAATGTTTCCCGCTGATTTGCCATTTTTATCGTTTAACCGTACTTCAGTCAAGGTTGTCCATTTGTAACCGGGTGGAAACAAGAACACCGCGGCGTTTTCAGCGATAATCCAATTTTCCCTGAAACGAACAGGACAAGTAATGACGACATCATCCCCGTCAAAGATAGAGCAAACACCAAGCGGGTCTTTGGCCTTGTCCTTTGTGCAATTCGGCACTTTATTCCCGAAAGGGCATAGCCGATTACTCCGGTAGCGGATCGCATCGGGTCCGGTATTGTCCAGAGGAAACCCAAATACCTCAGCTAAGGGTTGTGCAGGCAACTCTAAGTCTCCTTACATAATACATCAATATAAGTTCCAATCACTAATCCGGGTCAGTATATATTAGTTTAGTAGTTCCGTCAACTTCATAAGCATCATTCTAACATAAAAAAATCCTTATTCTTCCGGATTGTGGGTTTTATCAATCAATCCTGCTGATGCTTCGTTTGTAGGCGACGTCAGGACCTTTATTGAGGAAAAATTACACAACCTCAAGAATTTCATCCACGTTGTTTTCGTTTTCGATTGGGCTGATATTGTCGATTGTTTCGCCATCGATCCGTGCAAGCATTTCGCGGCAGGCGCCATACATTAATTCCCTCGGTTTGCTGCCGTTCTTGGGGCCGACAAGTCCCATCTCCTCCAGCTGTTCGACAACGCGCCGCGCCCTGGGGTAGCCCATACCCAGTTTGGTCTGGAGCATGCTTGCGGACGCCTGTCCCTCGTTGAGGAAAGTCATCAGGGCTTTCCGGAAGAGGTCCTTTTCTTTGGACAGAATATCGGCCGCATCGCCGGTTCCCTTTTTCGGTCGGGCGGGCGTATGACAGGCTGTGACATCGTTATCGAATTCGGGGATGCCCTGGCTTGAAAGGAAAGCGATCACACGTCTGATCTCATGAGTCTCGACGAGAGCACCCTGTGCGCGAATGAGAGTGTCGGCATCGATCGGCTTG
>CBDUUJ010000384.1:0-3353 GCA_965370205.1 uncultured bacterium | reverse complement strand
TTAAAAAACCGGTCGAGACAGGATTAAGTTTGTGGGCGGCATATTTTTAAATGAATAAAAATCGAGAAATATTGTGCTTTTTCAACAGTCCCTTCCATCCTGATTGTAACGCCGGTATCCTTACCGGCATCCACCTCTTATGCTACAATACCTCCTGCCGTCGGGAGACGGTCAACTATTACTATGCCCAGAACCCCTCGAACACCACTGTTCCGGCTTGGAGATATCTCCGAGCTTAAGCAGATCGGACAGGAGCGCGAAGGCGCCGCCGAGATCGCCGACGTGCAACGCTGGGTTCGCATAGCCAGGCGCACGAAAACTCTCGCGGCTCACTCGAAAAAATGGGAGGCAGTCCTCGACTACTTCGAAGAACACGGGATGGAGGACGACGACATTCACCTGTGGCGAAGTTACCGCAGCCTCATTTCCCAGCGAAAGATGGGACTCTATAATGATCTCCTGACGCTGACAGACATTCTCGGGCAGGATTACTATCGAACATTCTTTGACTCCCCGCTTCTCAAAGGCACCCTGAAACGTTACGCCGCCGATGCCCTCCCGCTGACCTTCATGGGTCGAAGCGAGGACTATTATTACACCTACACACATGCGCACGAGCACCCGATCGCCCTGATATCGATCCCCCGGAAAGGAGCGACATCGGTCTGGAACTGGCTCGCTCTCCCGCACGAGATCGGGCATAACATCTTCGACAACGTAATCGGCTACGAGCGCGAACTCGGCAGAAAAATCCGCACGGTCCTTTCAAATGAACGGTTCAAAATCCCCGGACGGCGTCTCCCTTACGGGCTTAACAAATCCGCGCTCATGGAAATCGTCTGGAATTTCTGGCTCGATGAAGCCATGGCGGATATCATCGGCACCCTGTTCGCCGGACCCGCCTATGTGATGGCCCGTCAGGAGGATTCATGCGACATCGCAGCCGACCTCGGCGGCGCGCATATCACTCTCTGGGACGTCAAGGGCATGGACATGATGAAACATCCTGTCTGCCATTTCAGGGTGTGTATCTGCACCGAGGTCCTGAGAAGGATCGGATTCGCGGGTGATGCCGCCGAGCTTGATCTGCGCTGGCAACAGGTTCACCCAAAAATAACCGAGTATGTCTGGTTCGATCCGACTACGGGCTATCGGGAACTTTTCAGAATTTCCCAAACTGAGCTTACACGCGCGATGAACATGATCCTCGATGTCGTCCTGGACCGACATGTCCGCGTGCTCAATAACCACTCGCTCCTTGAAATCCTCCGCTACACTCCCGATGAACACGCGCTTGTACTGCAAATCGATGGAGAACTGACCGAGGACCGTCCGCAGATCCAAAAGGACGCCCGTCCCAGGATGGTTCTCGCTGCAAGCCGTTTTGCCTTCGAGCGCGATCCCAACAACGCCGACCTTATCCACAATAATGCGATCAGGGCTATCAAAAACCTGGCAAAAAATATCAGACCGAAGAAAAAACGGGTTGTAAAAAGCAGTAAGAAAAAATCTTCAAAGAAGAAGAAAAAATAATGTGCCCTGTATCTTATCCGCTTGCTTACGCGCGCGGCTCTGATACAAGCATCTCATTTATAATCTCGCAATAATCCCCAACCCTCGAATCCCACGTTTCATTTGCAACCCTTTCAGATCTCTTAACACGCAAATCCTTTGTGTCGTTCGCGACCGCCCTGCGTACCGCCTCCAGATATTCTTTGGGATTATCGGTCAACTCACACACATCTTTGAATGGTTCCAGCTCAGGAAGCGGTGTCGCGACAACCGGACATCCCCCCGCAAGATATTCATACACCTTCACCGGATTCACATGGACAGTAAGCGGCGTCCGGGCGAATGGAATATGCGCGCACGCGAAATGCGCGAGATATTCCGGAAGTTCATCGTACGGCTTCTTTCCCAGCGCATGAAAATTCGGAAGCGCATCCAGATCGCTGAGATTTCGAGTCGTGGGACCGATGAAAACCCAGTCGAACTCACTCCCCTCCCCGACCACTGTCTCTATCAGCGACCAGTCAAGCCAGACGGAAATATACCCGTAGAAACAAACTATAGGTTTTTCCAATACGGCGATATCATCCGCCATCGGACCCGCATAAAGCGCTCTCCTGAAATGCCCGATCTCCGCAGCGTTCCTGATAAGTTCCGACCGTTTCGCGTGTTCGGATTTGGAATCGAAAAGCGATTTCGATGTCGCCACTACCGCATCGACACGGGATATAAGCTCCCTTTCCTGCGCGAGAACAGCCTCCCTGTTAAGACTGGCCTGTTTAAACTCGCTGATCTCATCCGCGCAATCGTAGATCGCGATATCCTCGCCGAACTTCCCAAGCCATCCGAGACCAAGCACATTGCATACGATCAGCACCACCGGACCGTCGCCGGGATGATATCGCCCTCCCAGTCCCGCACGGTACCAGAAATGATTCCACCGGTTTATCGATCCGGAATGGTATCCGAACGGTAATCCCACGGGTGGAATATAGTGCAGGATGCCCGTTTCCGGGTCGCGCGACGGTCCCGCCATCCAGGACCACAAATTACTGACAGGTTTCTCCGGCGAGAGAAATACCGTTACAAAATTCCCCGGTTCATCGATATAAAGAAGCCTGCCGTTACGCTCACTGAGAATCCCGACAAAACGCCGCGCGATCTGCTGCACCCGCTGCCTGATTCCGTAAAGCGGGGGCGCGTCCGCGATAATTAATGTGGTATTTTCCTTTAGAGATGGGGATTTCACGATGCCTGCTCAGGGAAACTGAAAAATAAATATTCGACATAACTCGGATGACATGCGGTAAACAAGCCAGATAATCACCGACTGCGCTGCGATCACTCCAACAACAATCCAGATTTCCCAACAGAGATTCATCGGATTATTTTTCGAAAAGCATCTCCGCGATCCGCCACGCTTCACCGACCGCTTCCAGGCCACCCGCTGTATCTATCACGCCCGACTTTGTCAACTGTGCGATATGCGCCGAAAAGCTCAACATGCCCTCCGACCCTCCGGACTGCACAATATTCGGTATCTGCTCCAGCTTGTTCTCTCGTATCATGTTACGAACCGCGTCGTTCGGCACCAGAATCTCGCAAACCGGAACCCGCGACTTCCCGTCCTTCGCAGGCAGAAGAATCTGGCTCACCACTCCCATTAAAACAAGCGAGATCTGGGTTCTTACCGTTGGACGCGCCCCGGCCTCAAACGCATCGATTATCCTCGCGATGCTTCCCGCCGCTCCGGATGTGTGAAGGGTGCTGAAGACCAGGTGGCCGGTCTCGGCAGCGCGAAGAGCAAGCTCGATGGTCTCGACATCGCGCATCTCGCCCACAAG
>CBDUUJ010000383.1:0-3355 GCA_965370205.1 uncultured bacterium | reverse complement strand
AGGCTGGACGGATGCCATGTCTTGGAAATCCCCACACCCGTGCCCTCCGAATCAATTACAACGATATATGGATGCACAAAAATATTCAAGGCCGAGTGAAGATCGCTGCCCTTATCCAGTAAAAATGCGAATCTGCTGTAGCCCGACTCCACGAACCACTCCAGAATTTCAATCGGCTCCTCAGTTACACCGTAAATATATAAATCATTGTGCCCGAAATCATCATACAGGCTCTGAAGAAACTCCATCTCCTCCTCAAGATTTTCAGGTCCCACTGAAAGGGTCTGTATTGAGAAGAAATAAAGCACCACGGGCTTCCCTTTCTCCACCGCGTTTGCCAGTTTCCAGGACGATCCGCCGGGAGTGACAGCCTCAAGCGGATGCAGTTCAGCTTCACTTGTGTAGTTATTTCCAATCAGCAGGGGCCATGTGCTCATACCCGCCAGCGTTGTCACACCGGTATCTTCAACGATGTACTGGCGGACCCAGTCGGGCAGATCATCCGATTCATAACGATCGATGCTTATGGGGATATCCACATCCGCCGGAATGTACTCCAACTGGATCAGGTACCATCGGTTGTCGATTATTTTAAACACGTACTGGTAATGGAGACGGACCCAGTCCTCGTTGGCTCCCTCGCGGAGTTTCAATTCCAGCCAGCAATCGGCCTGGTAGGTATTGGCCCCGGCAAAATTTCCATAATTAAAAGCATTATTCATCTCGACCAGGTTCCTGCTCGATGAACCCACGTAGGCATCCCTGTAGTACTGCTCCGCCTCATCTCCGGTGAGCAGAACACCGTTCATGACGACACCAAGGGAGGGATTGACCCAGCTCATGTAGCGATCGACATCCCTGCTGCTGTAATCATTGTTGAATGCCAGGAATTGTATCGGGGCTGTTGTCGCGCGGGCAAACGGATCCTCGTCAGCATCCGACGGCATCCCCCCAAACATCTGGAGCATCAGAAAGCCGAGCGTGAAATGAATTATCGGTTTTGCAAACACAGCGATGAAGCTCATGCCGGGTCACCTCGATAAAAACGCGCATCGAATATGATGCGCGATAAAAATTCACGGTTCAATAATTTCAGCCTTTCCGGTATTCAGCCTAGAAAACGAAACTGGCTCCTACATGCAGATTACCATCCAGGAAACCTGCCTGTCCGGTGAACTGGGGAGTGATGTAATACCTCACGCCGTACGTTAACCCTTCATACACGGAACCCTCATCGCTGTTGTACTCCGCAATCGCGATCAGGTTCTCAAACAGCTCGATGTCGATCCCCCCGAAGAACTCGAACTCATCATCGCCGTCACCGGTGAGATAGCTGATTCCGCCGTGCAGGCTGGCGTTCTCGCTGGCATCCTCGCCCAGATAGAAGAACTTGCTGCCCACAACGTAGTACATGGTGGTATTTGCACCGGAGACGTCGGTAACTGTCAATCCGGCTGCCGCACCGGGCACGTTCTCAGACTCGGGAAGGAACAGCCATTTCACGAAGAAACTGATGCCGTCGTCGCCTTCATCCGGATGCACAGCGCCGACACCAACCTCAAATTCCTCTGAAACAGACCCGGTGAAATTCATGGTCCATAATGAGTTGTCATCATTGTCAAGGAAATTCAGGGCGATCCATGCATGCTCCTGCGGTGTGATATCGGCCGTGGGATTTACAATCAACCCGGTCGGCCCGAAAATGGTCGGCTCGGCTGCAGCAGGTATGGCCATGGAAAAAAATAAAACAAGAATGCCGGCTACCAGAACTACTTTTCGCATTGCGTCTCTCCTTAAGAAAGTCATAGTTGAAAAAAAAACTAATGATCCCCTCCACCACCCCTGAGGCACACGGAGGGAGCGCGTTTCAGCGCCGAATGAAAGGTATCATAACCCGTTTATTCATGTCAATCGGAATATTTGAGTTATACCTGCAAATAAAGGGACCTGGAATCACTCCAGCACTTCAATCTCAACAGTCGCGGAATCCTCGTAATCATCGGTATCCTTCACAATAATCGATATCGTCACCGTGCCGGGTTCATCCGGAGCCTGCCAGACAGTAATACGACTTGTCGGATTGATCAGGATGCCTTCCGACGCGACCCAGAAATAATCCAGATCGTTTTCATTGTCATTGTTGTCCTCAGCTTCGACCTCCAGAACCACACTCTCGCCGGTATGAACTTCCTCCCGATCGACCGATACTCGCTTGATAGCAGGTTCTTCCTGATCCTTATCGAATTCACCTTCGATCCACTCATAAAGAAAATATGAAGCAAGCTGAGTGCATCCATTCATCACAGGTACAACAATGATAAGAGCAAGTAAAATTGCAAATAATGACGTAAGTTTCATCCGCATAAACATTCTAATCCTCCATGTAAGAGTTTACATAGTATAACAGGAAGATACATGCAAGTCACCAACGGTTCAGTATGGAAATTCACTTGCAAAATTATTTCATTCAAACGTAACGCCGGAATCTATGCCAGCTGTATCGCTGGCTTCCAGCCGGCTGTATCGCCGGAATCTATGCCGGCTGTATCGCTGGCTTCCAGCCGGCTGTATCGCCGGCATCCTGCCGGCTTTTTCATATGCATTTTTTTCCCAGTTGCTTTAGAGACCATATCCTTGTATCCTGCACCCGGTATTAATCACTGAATGGGAAGATTCTGACATGGATGGCAAAGAATCGCAGGTACCCGTACGGGCGGAACTCCTCCATGAGGGCAAGGCCAAGCGGGTTTATAAAACCGACCGGCCCGACCTCTACATACAGGAATTCAAAGACTCCGCAACAGCTTTCGACGGCACCAAGAAAAGCACAATCAAAGGCAAGGGTTCTGTCAACTGCCGTGTATCCGCAACGCTGTTCACGATGCTTTCAAATCTGGGAGTAAAAAACCATTTCGTAAAACTCCTGAACGACAACGAAATGGTGATCCTTCCGGTAGAGATCATCATGATCGAAGTGGTCGTCCGGAACATCGCAGCCGGATCGCTCGTCAGGCATCGGGGCTTTCAGGAAGGCGTTAAACTTGAACCATCGATTATCGAGTTCTACCTGAAAAATGACGAGCTTCACGATCCCCTCATAAACGACAACCACATTTTCGCGATGGGACTTGCGGACGCATCCGAACTTGAATTCCTTCGCGAGCAGGCCACCGTAATAAATAACGGGCTTATCGAATTTTTCAGCGGTATCGGCATTGATCTTGTCGATTTCAAGCTTGAGTTTGGACGCAGACCGGACGGATCAATTATTATGGCGGATGAAATCTCTCCGGACACATGACGTCTGTGGGATAAAGAAACCGGGAAGAAACTGGACAAAGATCGATTCAGGTTC
>CBDUUJ010000382.1:0-3356 GCA_965370205.1 uncultured bacterium | reverse complement strand
TCCGGCGAGATAATGCTGAACGGTATGAGAATCGATCCAATGCCGCCGAAAAGCCGTCGGATAAAGATTCTTGGAGACGTTCCCGGCGTGATTCCAAACAGGACCGTGCGGGAAAATCTCGAGATCGCACTCGAAAGCAGGACCGCAAGCGTCGGAGAGGAAGTTTTCCTGGTCGAGCAGGAGCTGTCGGAGGGGATTCTTTCCGGTCTGGACAATGTCAGGGGTCATTCACTCGATGATGTCTCCCGTACCATTCTGGCAGCGGCACGAATACTCATATCGGGCGGCGATCTTCTGCTCAT
Organism: uncultured bacterium; assembly: GCA_965370205.1. GTDB lineage: Bacteria > JAJVIF01 > JAJVIF01 > JAPKYR01 > JAPKYR01 > CBDUUJ01. The sequence continues at coordinate 3,054 of CBDUUJ010000382.1, read as the reverse complement.
TCAGAAACTTCCCGTTCCGGGTTTCAGCAAAAATGGAAATTATCCGGCATGGAATCCCGGCCTTCAGATGGATGCCCTCCTGGAATTGAAAAACCTCCTCAGGCGGCACCGCGCGACATGGATCAATCTTCTTGCCGATCCCGGTTGCGTGCATGTGCTCTCGGACCGGATGGCGGTTTTTTCATCGGGACATCTGATCCAGGACGGGTCGCTCAGGGAATGTCTGAGCGTCCCGGCATCCAGGCTGGTTGCCGACTTCCTCGCTTTTCCCCGGATGAATTACCGGCGCATGATCGTGCAGAGGGATGGACCGTTCGTTATGCTCAAGGGTGGGAGGTACGGTTTCAGAGTCAGTGAATATATCAAGCGATATATCTCGGTGAGGGAAGGGGAGGAAGTGGTGCTTGGCATCCGACCGGAGGACCTGGGAATCCGGGTCTATGAAACGGGTGATCCAACTGCAATGAACCTGGCGAAAGTTACGAGAGTCGATCCGGTCCCCGGTGGGCAGGTTATCAGGATCGACGTGGAGGGCGATCAGTGGCTTGCGTTGACGGAACCGGGACGATCCCTGTTCACCGGGCAGCTTGTCGAACTCAGGCCCGATCCGGATAAAATCTTCCTTTTCCATCCACTTAACGGTATGAACCTCCTTGACTGATTACGCAGGGCGGGGTAACCTCATAATGGAAATTGATTATTGGAGGATTCACCAGGAAGTGGTTCCCGGAAAATCAAAAAAACACGATATAGGTGAACTGCCTGATGAAATTCTGGAGGAGCGCCAACGGTTCGAGGATTTTCTCAGGAGCAGAGGGCTTAGGTTGACATCTCAGCGCCTGGCTGTTTTCGAGGAGGTCTTCCGCTATCACGGACATCTCGACGCCGACGAGATTGCAGAGCGCGTGAGAGGACAGGCGAAGGGAGCGTCCCGCGCGACTGTGTATCGCACGCTCGATCTTCTGGTTGAGGCAGGGCTGGTTAAATCGATTCGACTGGGGTCCAGCCAGCATTTTTATGAACATGTACACAAGGAAGAGCATCATGACCACCTTGTATGTTTAAAATGCGGCGGGATTTTCGAGTTCTATTCCCCTGAACTTGAGGAAACTCAGGATCGTATCTGCAGGGAGATCAATTTCACTCCTCAGCGTCATAACATGGTGATTTTTGGAATCTGCGAGAAGTGTAAAAAGAAAGGGAAAGGGAAAAAACCGGCGAAATAACCGGTCAAACGAAACGCGCGCGGACATCGCAGTAAAACCAATCCTAAAAAAAACCTTATTTTATGTCCGGGGACACTTTATTTTATGTCCGGGGACACCTTATTTTATGTCCGGGGACATTTTGTTCTTGCCTTCTACAATGATGAATTAATCGGGGATCTTCGGGGCAAAAAAAAGTGTCCCCCTCAATCAATCGAGAGACGGGTGGCGCCTACAAGCGTTCTGGAAGCTATTTGTCGCTCAGTATAGAACGTTAAAACAACACTTTGTGAAAACGTCTGGTGGGGACATTTCCGGGGACACCTCATTTCGTCCTCGAAATGCAGGTGTCCCCTCTGATTCCATTTCTGCCCACCAAAAATATATACAGAAAAATAATCATTTTCACCCACGACGGGTGGCGCCTACAAGCGTAGCTTGGAAGTGTCTCAACTCACCTGTTCAGTTTTAATCTGTTTGCATTAGCCTTCATTCGCAGCCTGTCTATACGTTTGGGAGTGGTTGGGTGCAATCTTATCAGAATCTGGTAGGGATCATTGCTGTTCGGATTGATGATACAACAGCCGCTGAGAGAGAGATCGCAGTTAAACGGGGATCTGAGTATGGATTCCTGGAGCTTCATGAGACCGTACGGTAGATAATCGGGATTATCAAGCTTGCGGAGAGTATCCGAGTCCACTATATTGACTTTCATCTTGCTGGCGCCCATTAATACAACTGGATAACCAATAAAAAAAGCCGGCATCAGGTTGAGAATCGTTGCCAGTAAATTCTGCTCTCCAAAGTTTTTTCCGATTATCATGTTACCCAGGCGGCCCGGAAGAAGAATGATCCAGAGCAGAGTGGCAAGAGCGGTGTGGGTTGCTGTCAGCCCCTCGGATATTGACTCGAATTCCCTTGTAACAAGCCCCAGCTGGGATTTGTCGTCAAGATGCGCAAAAAAACCATCTGTGAAAATCAGGTGGGATGATTTCTTCGACAGGCCGATCGAGATCAGCATCGGCGACATGTTGCGTACGATCCACATTGTCGGCGGCCCTATCTTTGGACTTATCCGCTTTCCGGTTACAATTTTGGCCATCTCATGATATTTTGAGACGTTAAAAGGTCTGGCTCCGATGGTTTTGAGGAGAATTGTATTGCCCGCGATCGATGCAGTTATCCACCATGAAATTGCGATACCGGCTCCGACCGCATATGCGATCCAGTGCCCCACTATCAGTCCGGGGATTGCAGCAGAGACTGCAACAAAATATAAATATGACCTTATTACTCGTCCGTCAGACATATTGGTAAAGCTCCAGCAAAGATAATAACTCTCGACCCATCACTGATTAATATCTTATAAATATTTTTCATAATTTACCTGTTCTCTTAAAAGGATTTATACTGACAGGGATTAAACACAGGTAAATGCTCCGGCACTATGAATGAGAGTTAATTAATTTTAACCGCTTTTATTACAGCATAAAGGGATTATATACTAAAATAGCCGATTATGAAATCCCGAAAGTAATAATCCATAAACATAATCACTCTTGTCCAGAATAAAATTCTCAAGAACCGATTCTTACCTCCTCTCCGCTTGTGGGGGGGGGAATTATACCAATTTCACAAAATAAGTATTCATTCTCGTAGCGCAGACTGCCAGTTTACAGTAGCCTGGGACTGTTGAAAAAACTCCGGTACCCCACCCTTTAGGGTGGGTGGAAGACGCATGGTTTCTGGGATCGCCCACCCTAAAGGGTGGGGTACCGGATTTTTTTTACATACTTTCAATAGTCCCAGACTGCCTGCAGAATTGAAAAATAATTAATGGGATTGGTCT
>CBDUUJ010000381.1:0-3359 GCA_965370205.1 uncultured bacterium | reverse complement strand
AAATCCGAGCCGGGACCGGCGGCGATGAGGCAGCCATTTTCGCGGGTGATTTATTCCGCATGTATTCCCGGTATGCCGAGGGAAAGAGGTGGAAGATCGCTATAATCAGCGAGAATCCCCTTCCGATAGGAAACGGCTACAAGGAAATTATCGTTGAGGTGAAAGGCAGCGGCGCGTACTCCCGTCTCAAGTTCGAAGGCGGCACACATCGGGTCCAGCGCGTTCCAAAAACCGAATCCGGCGGAAGAATACACACGTCCGCCGCGACAGTCGCGGTTCTTGTGGAACCCGATCCGGTGGAGATTCAGATCGATGATGAGGACCTGAGGATCGACACATTCCGCGCGTCGTCCGCGGGCGGACAGCATGTGAACAAGACCGATTCGGCTATCCGACTCACGCATCTCCCGACAGGTCTCGTGGTGTCCAGCCAGGATCAGCGCTCGCAGCATCAGAATAAGGAAAAGGCCATGATGCTACTCCGCGCCTATCTTCTGGAGCGGGAGGAAGCAGCCCGGAGCGAGAAGATGCGGGATGAGAGACGAAGCCAGGTGACCACGGGCGACCGGTCGGCGAAAATCAGGACGTATAATTATCCGCAGAATCGTGTCACGGATCATCGTATCGGTCTGGACCGCGCACTCATGAAGGTCATGGAGGGCGATCTGGAGCCGATCATCGATCAATTGCAGATCGCGCATGAAGCGGAGCAGCTTGCGGAGGTCGGATAAAATTGGCTCATGGGGTTGAAATGAAAAACATCAGCCCGGCGGAGAAGCTTCTGAATGAAGTGACCGAAGCTTTTGATGATGGAGGCATCGATGAATCCCGCATGGAGGCCTGCATGATTGTCGAGGATGCGCTGAACTGCGATTACACACGCATCCGCGCGGGACTCAGTCCAACTCCAACAACGGAACAGGTTCGCAGGGTTTTCAGGATGATGGAGATGAGACTCTCCGGCGCGCCTGTGGCCCATGTTCTCGGTTACACAACGTTCTACGGATATCGATTCCATGTCTATCCGGGAGTGCTTGTCCCGCGTCGGGAAACGGAACTGCTCATTGACACGGCTCTTGAAATCCTCGACCTGAACGAATGGGAATATCCATGCGTGCTGGACCTGTACGCAGGCTGCGGCAATGTTCTTCTGTCAATTTACAGGGAGAGAACTATCGCGCACGGGCTGGGAGTGGATATCGATCCGGCTGCGTGTGAATGCGCGGCAGACAATCGTCATGAAATGGACTGCGCGAATACATTATGTATAAAGAGGGATGTTACTTCAGAGCTTGAGAACCTGGCAAGGCGGGGCAGGAAATTCCATCTTGTGACCGCCAATCCGCCATATGTATTAACCAGGGATATCCCGAATCTGCAGCTTGAAATTTTCGAACATGAAAACCATGCATCGCTGGACGGCGGCGCCGACGGTCTGGATCACTACCGGATGCTGGCGGAAAAGCTCCCGATGGTTATAATTCCCGGTGGATATTTCATAACCGAGATCGGGATCGAGCAGGATGATCCGATCGGGGAAATTTTCAGCGGTTGGGATATAATTGATATCAGACCCGATCTTAACGGGATACCAAGAGTGCTGACAGCAAAACCATGAACGACAGCGAAACAAATCGGAAGGAACCGTGCTTCACCGACAAAATGCTTCTTGAGCTTGCGCGCGATCTCAGGAAATCCGCATGGGCGCCCTACTCCAATTTCACCGTGGGCGCCGCATGCCGTTGCGAAAGCGGGACCACGTATTTCGGCTGCAATGTCGAGAACGCAAGCTATCCAGTGGGAGTCTGCGCCGAGCGCGCCGCTGTCGCTGCGGCTATTGCTCATGGGGAGAAGAAAATCACCGCACTCGCGGTTGCAGGCGGGAAACGCGGGAGCGATCCAGATTCGGAACTTCGTCCATGCGGGATGTGTCTGCAGTTTCTTGCTGAATTTATGGAGCAAAACGGGATAATATTAATCGCCGACGGTATCGACGGGAGCATTGAATTTACTCTCGGGGAACTACTTCCCAATGCCTTCCATCTGGAAAAACGCGAAACGGATGAAAAACAATGACAGAGATCATCTTTGAGAGAAAAATCGCCGACGAAATAATAATTGATAAGGCAGTGGAGGTCCTGAAAAATGGCGGGATCATTGTCGTGCCCACCGACACAATTCCGGGAATCGGATGCCGCGCGGATGATATCGACTCCATAAAAAGGCTGTTCAAACTGAAGGACCGTCCGGAGGATCTCCCCATACCTGTGATTCTCGCCGACACGCCGGATATCAAAAAATATGCCGCCAAAATTCCACGGCTGTTTCATAAACTCGCCGAACGATACTGGCCCGGCGCACTGACTGTCGTGCTTGAATCAAATGGGGCTATCGATCCGATAGTCGGAGGCGGAAAGAACACACTGGGATTCAGGATTCCGGACCTCTCTCTTTTGAGGGGCATTGTCCGGGCAATCAATGTCCCGCTCGCCCTCACAAGCGCCAATCCGCACAGCGTGGGGACATCCGCAATGCATGAACGACTGCTCAACTGGTGGAAAAACAAGGCAGACCTGATAATTCTGGGCCGCTCGACCGCTCCCAGACCGGCATCCGCAGTTGTGGACCTTGTATCAAAGCCGCCCTGTTTACTCCGTGAAGGTCTGATTGACTCAGAGGAATTAAATAATTTACTTTCCTGATTGATGTTAACCCGTAGAACAGCACGGCAGTGCGTTATGGGGCTTATTATCAGCAAAAAAGACGCACTGCCGTGCTGTTCTACGGGTTATTGAATTTTCTGTAAGCCTTCCACACCCACCCTAAAGAGTGGGGGAAAAACCACTAGTTTTTCAATAGTCCCTTCGGCTGTTGAAAGAAACACAATCTTTCTCGATTTACCGGGATTTAAAAATATGCCGCCCACAAACTTAATCCTGTCTCGACCGGTTTTTAATAATCTGCGGGTTTGCGGGTGTCTTTTTCTGGATGCTTGACGATAAAAATGACACCCACAAACCCGATGGTTATCCGGGATTGGCAGAAACAGGATCAAGTTTGTGGGCGGCATAGTTGGGTTTTAGTTACAAAATAATTTAGTGCAGTAATATTATTTGATTAATGTTAAAAATCCTAGACTCTGGGAGTCCGGACTTTTTCCACAATCCCAATTGGTGTCCGCGATCCTTCCAGAAATCAATCCTGAAGGAATTCCGGATGCTCTTTTCCTTGACCCAATTATCACCTCGCGTTATCATGCGCCCGTTGTCGATACTCATTAAGGAGGTCGAGAAATGCCTCGATCTATAGGACAGAGACATACAGCGCACGGTCGACGTACCCCAACCGGAAAAATGAAA
>CBDUUJ010000380.1:0-3421 GCA_965370205.1 uncultured bacterium | reverse complement strand
CAACTTTTGTTTAAAATTGGAATCTGAAAGATAGTGAACTATAACTGGGAGGACTCAGGATGAGTATATGGCACTCAGTTGTGGCTGTTATGCTTGCTGGACTCCTGGCCTTCGGGTCAGGTTGTACATGGTTTATGACACCTGAGGAGCGTAACGCCAGGGAAGTAATGGATTCATTGAAAGCATTGATTATGTCTGGTGAGCCTATACCACCGGAAGATCCTGGCGCAACCTACTGGTTCGATGATATCGGTGAGCTGACGGATGAACCGGTATGGCAACTTGAAGTAGTTGATCCAGTACCGATCAAAGTTGCTGAAATTTCGGAAATTGACATTCCGAATCCTGGAGAGTGGACGAATTTCATTAAGAACATCTGGCCGATATATTTAAGCGAGGAGAATGGTGATCTTGTTCTGCGCGGCCTGCATCTCGCTCGCCACCCGGTGCTGTTGGGGCTTGCTTCAACCGGGGAAATTGATGGGATGCAAAGCTGGGTTATCGGTAATGAGAATCCCGATATTTACACAATCGGTATCGAACACCATGGGATTGGCATCGTTATGGGGGTAAATGATCCAGATGTTCCTGGCTCGGAATTTCTTGCATACGTGAAAATAAGCCCCGATATTAAGGACATATTGGGTCGAGTGACCCAAGGTGGTGATTCAGAATTAATGCTGTTCGACCAGTATGCAAATTATCTTGCGACAGTTTCCTTCCCGGATATGAGATGCCGAAGTATATCAAACGGGTTTCCCATTGAATATAACGATAGTTACAGGTTTTTTCTCGATGGTTATGCAAGTGATGAATATTCGATTGAGGGTCCTGACAGTGACACGATAAGGGTTCGAGATTTTTATTTCCTTGATGTTAGAGGTGAGACAGAGGCTTATCTCGATCCGAGAAGTGGTGATCCTGATGCTCCTGACCACTTTCATACATTTGTTGGGGCAACCATGGAATTTATTGAGATAAGGAAGAACTCTCCTCAGAATTATCAATTGACGGTCTACTCAGAAGATATGAACATCTTTACAGCTTCACCGACCGAATGGCCTGAGTTCCCTGAGCAAGACTTATGCTTTTATTTGCCAGGTAATCACCCGTTCAAATGGCAGGATGACAGGTATTTTGTATTCGAAGGAACATACGCAGGTAATTACAATCATCCCGAAGCACCGAGAATTCTTTGGTGTGTGAAATATAATGAAGGCGATGATGCCATGGAACCAGTCTGGTGCAGATACGAGGAGGACATCCCTCACGTCAGTACTGAAGTCCTCATGCTCGATTCGGATGCCCGTCCGTACATGGTCAGGTTCAGCAACATTTATGAAAAGCTTAAGATAATTGATCTTGCGTCAGGTCATCTGGTGGTCGATATTGAACTCGATCTCACCAATTATGATGCAGGTGATTCAAGACCCGGACACGTTATTCGTCTTGATCAATACAACAACATTCCCGTAGTGGTAATTTTTGACAAGGATGCCGGGCATATCGTTAAAATTGACCTGGAACTGGACCTGTAGATAAGATAAAAAAGGAACTAAACCAATGGACAACTACATCGAAACAGCAAACTCCGGACAACCATTCGACGATAATTTCATTCTCGACTGCCACGGGCATTTCGGACCGTGCCAGGGATTTCATATCCCCAATCGCTCTGCGGATGAATTTGTCGCGGTGCTCGACAGAGTCGGGATCAACGCGGTCGTGATCAGCACACTTGGCAATTTTGTTCCATACGGAAACGATGTCGTCTCCGGAGCGATGTCGGCATATCCGGAGAGGTTCATCGGGTATGCAAGAGTCAACGCGAATTATCCCGATGATGTCGAACCTGAACTCATTCGCTGTTTCGACGAGCTGGGATTCAAGGGCATTAAGATTCATCCGTATTGCGATCAGGTTCTTCCCGATGATCCTCGATACAAACCCGTCTGGGAATTTTCATCCGAGCGGAAAATCCCCGTGCTCATCCATACATGGAACAGCCTCCGATATGCCGATGCGCTTCTTGACTACTGCCTCCCGTCGCTGTTCGCGAAAATCGCCGAGGATTATCCCGATGCGATTATCCTGCTCGGACATACGGGGGGAGAATACGACGGCGTCCTCGATGCAATAAAAGTGGCGAAGGAATACCCGAATGTTTATCTCGATACCGCGTCATCCCGTCTTTATCCCGATGTTATCGAGATGATGGTTGATGAGGTCGGCGCGGACAGAATTCTCTATGGCTCAGACGTGCCGTTTCTTACACCGGTTACACAGGTTGGAAAAATCGTTTATGCTGATATTGAGAAATCCGAAAAAGAAAAACTTCTCGGCCTGAACGCCGCAAGATTATTCGGTGTAGAGGTAAAAAACTGAAATGACAGAAAAACTCGCAATTGACGGCGGAAAACCTGTCCGCGACAAACCTCTCCCGCCGCCATACCCCGGCGCGCTTGTGATGGGTGAGGAGGAGAAAGCGGCATTGATCGAGGTTATCGAGCATCAATCCCCATTCAGATATTACGGCCCTAATATGCTGTACAAAGTCTCGGAATTCGAGAGAGATTTGGAGAAGTATTTCGGGATAAAACACGCTCTCGGCACGACCTCATGCACAGCGGCATTGAAAGTAGCTCTTATTGCGCTTGGAGTCGGTCCCGGCGATGAGGTGATAATTCCCGCATACACATTCATCGCATGTGCAAGCGCCGTTGTCGCCGCGAAAGCCGTGCCTGTTTTTGTTGAAGTTGACGACACTCTCAATGTCGATCCCGCAGACCTGGAAGCGAAAATCTCACCACTCACGAAAGCAATTATGCTCGTCCATCTGCAGGGTGTCGCCTGCGATCTGGACACAATTCTCCCAATTGCGAAAAAGCATAATATTGCGGTACTCGAAGATTGCGCGCAGTCGTTCGGAGCGCATTACAAAGATCAAAAGGTCGGCACGTTTGGAAACATCAGTGTCTTCAGCCTTCAGATGAATAAATTGATAACCGCCGGTGAGGGCGGCTTCGTAATTACCGATGACCGGGATTTGTATTATCGGGCAATTCGGTATCACGATCACGGGAACCTGCGCGAATACGAGGGAGGTGTGCCGTTTCTCGGTGAGAATTACAGAATGAGCGAATTCGCCGGTGCGCTTGGGGTTGTACAACTGAAAAAACTCGGGGATATCCTCGCAAGGATGAAGAAAGCGAAAGAGGAGATACTCAAGGGAATAAGCGATATCGATGGCCTTGAGTTCAGGCGAATCCCCGACGGCGCAGAGGATATCGGCACAAGCGTGATTTTCTATCTGTCATCTTCCGAAATCACAAAAAGATTCATTGAAGCAATGAGCGCTGAAAATATCGATGCGAACGCGATGTACGGCGGACCAATTTACACAACATGGCCGCAGGTTCTT
>CBDUUJ010000379.1:0-3426 GCA_965370205.1 uncultured bacterium | reverse complement strand
ATACCGACGCGCTATTTGTAAGTTATCAATAAATATAATGAGTAAAGCATTTATCAGCAAGGATTTAACCTAACTACTCCCCCTTGGGATTAGCTATATACGGCATATAAAATGTGGCATTAGTTATATTTAGAACATTGGAGGGCGACATTATCTCGTTGGTTCTGGGATTTATGTCTGTTATTTTTCAGGATCATGGGATTTTTGGGTAGGGTGAGGGGGCACACCATGTCGAATTTTCCGGGTGGTTTTGAATGATATCGACGATGGAGATATGGTTTGTATTTGAGTCAGTCCGGATAATCAAGATCAGTAAAACCGAAAAAAAAATGGAAAAAAATCGGGTAATTGGTTCAAAACAGACTGGTCAAACACGATCTTAATTGGAAGCCAGGGACAGGACCGTTTTGATTAAGTTACTATCAATGTGGTCCAGGCTTTAGAAAACCGGATGAGGATGAGACTTCGAGCACAGAATTGTTCTCGTCCGTAAGCGCAGAGGTATGGTAAATGAGTGGTACCTACACTTCCCCTGACGGGAAACGGGGTCAGCGTATTCAGGCGGCACATGAATGGCTTGTTCGCGCGGAAAAGCAATTTTCGGACGGGCAGGATGTCATGGCTGCCGCGACACTGATGCTGGCCCAGGCAGAAATGAAACTTATCGTAGAGGGTGTTGCGACAGATGTCGTGAAAACGAAACCTGCACCGATTGCGCGTGTTAAAAGACCGCGCATCGCAGGCAGGACGATTTTCGCGATCGCGTCTCTTGCAGCATGTTTCCTTATTGGAATCATGCTGGGACGCGTTACGGTTCCGCCCGTTCAGGTTGAACCGGTCGGAACATCCTCACCTGTAATCCGGATCGCCGAGGCTGAACCGTCTCCAGTCGCGCCGCTGGACATTGGACCGGCGCTTATTGAAGAGGGCACGGTCGGCGAACCTGTAAGTCCGGAAAAAGATATCGTGGAGGATGAGATCCCCGTGGTGGAAACGCCCTCCCCTGCCCCGGCCTGGCGGCCTGCCCGGCGGCCGTCACCATCTCCGGAGCCAGCGGTCATCCCGGTAACTGAAGAACCTGAGCTTGTGGTGGTGGAACCTCCATCGAAGCCGGCTGATGTTGATTCGGTCTCTTCGGAAAGCAGAATCAGCTCGGCTGAGGTTGCATTGAGGACAATCCAGGCTCTATCGGAGCGTCTCCTGCAGGAGGCAACCGATTAATGATGAAGAGAGGGTTACCGGTGGAATGCCGCACGCGAAAAATGGTACGCTTCCCAACCTAATTTGCGTGCCCGGGAGGAACGATCTTCCACCCGGAATTTTGCCTGTCTGAATGACGGGCAGGACCAGGGGAACGAGGAATGAGAAATCGTATAAAACTAATCATTACACTACTCACAATCATCGCGGGGATGCTTGCATTCCCACCAACGCTCGCCGCCCAGGACGAGCAGCTTCTGATCAACGCCATCGAGATCCGGGGGAACGATGCAATTCCCGACTCCGAGATTCTCATGGTGATGCAGGGTCGTGCGGGCGATATATTCAGCCTGAACACACTGTCAGCCGATCTGTCGGCCATAGAGAACCTTGGATGGTTCGCCAGCGAGCCTGAACATGTGCTGGAGCCGTTCGGAGGTGGTGTTAAGATCATCATCATGCTGGTTGAGAACCCATTGTATGTCGGGGTTTCCATCGAGCAGGTGGGTCCCGGCCTGTTTTCACCGGGGGAGCTGGCTCTTCAATTTGAGATGGAGCCGGGTCAGCTCATCAACAATAATAATGTCGCAAGCGGTCTTCAGGCGATCGAGCGCACATATCGAGAGGACGGATACACAGCGGCCACGATCTCCGATATCGATATCGGCGACGATGGAATCGTGCGCGTGACCGTGAACGAAGGCGTTATCTCGGATATTGTCATCCAGGGGAACACAAAGACACGGACGCATGTGATCATGCGTGAATTGAACACGAATATCGGCGATGTGTTCAACGCGGTCATATTCAGGCGCGACCTGGAGCGCATCTATAATCTTCAACTGTTCGAGGATATCAAGCCGGGATTTGAGCTGGATGAGAACCGCGAGGTGGTTCTTATCATCGATGTCATTGAAGCCAAGACCGGCCAGATCGGATTCGGCGGCGGCTATTCATCGAACGATGGATTTCTCGCGACGATCAGCTATTCGGAGACCAATTTCCGCGGACTCGGTCAGAGGCTGACTGCTCTTGGCCAGGTAGGCGGACCGAATCCGGATTTCAACCTGGGATTTTACAACCCGGTAATCGACAACCAGAAGACGAGTTTTTCAATAGAGGGATTTTTGATGAACGAGTCGGACCGGTTACGTGATCCCGATGATCCCGAAATAGTTACCCGGTTTGAGATAGAGCGTCTGGGAGGATCGGTCGGAGTTGTCCGTCCGATGTCGGATGAAGTAACGCTCAGTGCAACGCTGAAGTTCCTCGACGGGACGGTAACTTTCATTGACGATGAAGGAAACGAGCTTCCGCCTGAAGAAATACCGGAGCTGAGCGATAACGAGTGGGTAACGAACGGCCTGATCGACGGGACATCGAATTCGCTGACCACCAGGCTTGCATACGACACGCGTGATTTCACACTTGACCCGTCGCGCGGGACAGTGGCAAGCGTCCAGCCCACGATGATCGGCCAGATACTTGGCGGGGATTATGACGCTTTTAAGTATGAACTTGAACTAAGACATTTCTTACCACTTACAGCCTCTTATGAAGATATCACTGATTTGTCACCGACACGCCACAGGAAGAATCATGTCCTTGCGTTTCGTCTTTTATACGGAACCTCGAGCGGGGATCTTCCGTTGATTGAAAGGTTCGAGATAGGCGGGCAGAACTCGGTCCGCGGGACGGATGAAACGGCGCAGTCGGGCAATCAGGCGATGCTGTTCAATGCGGAATACAGGTTCCCGCTCGGCGGTAATTTAAGTGGAGTGGCATTTTTCGATACCGGTACAGCCGCGCTGCCCGGTAAGAGTTTAAATTTCGACGGTATGGTCTCAACGGTAGGGCTTGGCATCCGTTACAGGATCGCGTTTTTCGGTATCGCACCGTTAAGGCTTGATTACGGATACGATTTTGATGAAGGCTCAGGGCAGATAGTATTTGGATTCGGTCATCTGTTCTGAGATAAATGGTCAGTAAGTCATGAGAGTCACCATAAGGAGAGACACCTGCAAGCTCGAAGACTCGCTTGCAGGCGACACCGGGTTTACTATGAGAGTCGCAACCAGGAAAGACACCTCCAAGCTCGAAGACTCGCCTGGAGGCGGCACCGGGTTTGTTGGTTCGCTTATTAAGGGAACCGGAATAATAGTGCTTGTATTTTTACTGATGGTGATTTTCCCCTTTTCTGCAAGGGGAAATGAACTGATAGATGTG
>CBDUUJ010000378.1:0-3439 GCA_965370205.1 uncultured bacterium | reverse complement strand
TTATTTATTAATTATTTGCAGATTAGTCTAATATTTGTTATGATTCCCGATATTTAATATTAATTTCCCAAATTTATTACTACCGGTTGGAATAATTGCGCCATAAAGCGCACAAATAATGGAGGTCGATATGAATCGATGGATGACATTCATTGCGGCGGTCGTTGTTAGTATGTCCGTCGCGATGAGCTGTTCAGGAGGAGGCGGAAATATCGTAACGCCTGCCTCGGACACTGGAATCACACCAGGTGTTTCAAAAAATACAGGACAATCACAAACGCACCTCTGGGGTTACTACGATGTCTACATTGACTGGGTGAACGAGACAGTTGAAGCGGTGCCGAACCGCGACGTCATGTTCACCGCCAATGTTACGGACTTCGTCAACAGCGACCCCGCGAACCTCAGTTTTTTTATCAACGGCACACCACTGTGGACTGGATGCCCGGGTGATGCCATCGATGTTGACATTGACGTCAGCATCGAGCACCCGTTCCCGGGAATGAATATGTACGACGGATACGACGTACGCGGCGTGTTCATTGGCGATCAATCCGCGACATTGCTCTATGACGGCGATCTGAAGTATGGAGTCGAGTGCACCGATCAGGTTATGCTCGACTGCTGGAAATGTCCTGAAGAACCATGCGAGGACGATTGCCAGCAAATCAGCGGAAGCCCCGACGGGTATACCCGATGGTTCAATCCGCCGGAATTCCCCAATGCCGGTTTGTTTGGCTACACTCCGGGCGTCGTCGCGACTTCCGGGTACGAAGGCGACGCTACTCTGTGCCCGTATAAATACTTCGCCGACGGTCTGAACAAAGACGATAACCTGTGGACCTTCCTGACAACAACTACGAACAATGGTGTATTTACTGCCGGTTCGACCAACACCCGGAACTACTACCTTCGTTTCCCCATGCCCGATCCCGGTGTGAAGTTTAACTACGCGATCCTTGCAAACTGGGAGGCTGAGGATGTGCATCCGTCTAACGCGATTGAGGCTGTGGGCTGCGAAATCGAAGTTACCGACAACCTTTGGTATGAAAGCTCCGGTAGCTGGGGCGGAAACCTGATCGCCGATATCGACTTGTTCGGCTGGCAGCATGAGCCGTCGACCGTCCAAATCGAGTCGACAGTACTGAATACGGTGCATACGGTTTCCAAGACTACCTGGACCACAATCGGGGAAGGCAACCATTTTGTCTTACAGATGCATATCAATATTCCCGCTGATATCGTACACGATGCAGGTTGTGTCGAAGAGATATGGGTAATCGCGGAGTATGAGGATTCCGATTACAAGAACGATTTCGGCGAGTCTAACCAGGTTGATGACTGCCTTACTGCCTTCTTCCGCTTCTGTTTGGATGTATTGCCAGAGTCGCCCTGTACTTCACCGGAATCTGTAGAGGGTATGTCCCTCACCTGCCTTTATCTCGGCAGTAAGGTGACAGGTATTACTATTACAGGTGGCGGCTTCGAGGATATACCAGAGCTTTCAGCCCGTCTGGACAACGGCGTTAATTCAGTTGCGTTCAGCAACTTGACGTTTGTCAGCGCCACGGAATTGAACGCTGATCTGGATCTGGGGCTTCTCCCCGGGGGCACTTACGATGTGGTGGTCAGCCACGGACCCGGTTGTGACGCTACGGCTGAGGATTTCTTCACTGTCGATGACACCACCTACGCAAGCGGCAATTGGTCCGATGCGGGATACGATTCGACGTACGATATTCGGGACAATCCGTCCGCGATAGTGGTGCCACTGGGCGACGATAGCGATAGCGGTCCGATCGACATTGGATTCGATTATGATTACTACGGCTTTACTTACAGCCAGTTCATCATCGGGTCAAATGGCTATATCGTGCTCCAGAATTCGGGCGATGGTAAGACCGCGGACGAAATCCCTGATGGTTGCGGTTGTTGGGCCGGTATTGCTCCCTTTGCTGAAGATGTCAACCCGAATTCTGGCGGGACCGTTTCATACCTGGTCCAGGGCACCTCTCCAAATCGGACCTTGACAATTCAGTATGACGGAGTTCCGTTCTATAGCGACACTTATCTACATACATTCTCTGCGACACTCTTTGAAGGGACCAACCTGTTGAGGCACCAGTACGAGGATGTCTTGCCGGAAGGCGGCGATGGCACCTACAGGGCAGTAGCGTACTGCTCTTTTAGAGAGACGGGTTTAACTTCAGAAGCGGATTTCCTCTTCTGTGCGGTCGATGAATGGCCGGATGTATGCCCGAATCTCAGGGCGTTTGAGGCGGATTTGCCCGAAGCGCAGGCAGCCCAGCCTTCACCATGCACCTATATTTCGACGCCTGCCACCTATGATTCCAACTATGAGTGCTCGGGTACTGCCCAAACCCTTACTTTAGGTGATGATAATTCCTCAGATTTTGTGGATATAGGATTTACATTCACCTATGCCGGCGGAGATTACACTCAGGTAACAGTTAATGATAACGCCAAAGTCTTCCTGGGTTGCGCCGGTTGTCCGTGGGGCACTATCTACTGCGGAGATTGGTACATAGACTGGGTTGGCGGCCCGTCGGAAACCATACAGGCAACATCGGACGATCTCGATACCGACGCCGGAGGACTGGTCAAGTATGAAACACGGACCATTGGCTCAGACGAGGTATTTATCGTCGAGTGGGAAAATGTCCCAACCTGGGGCGCTACAGGAAGCAGCAACACGTTCCAGATCGTTTTATTCAATAATCCCGGCGATACGTGCGATGATATCCTGATGCAATATCATTCGCTTTATGACACATCGAATGATGCGTACATTTGGTACAATGCCAATCAGGGTGGTTTTGAAATTGAGCTTTGTTTGAATGATGGCTCTATTAACCCATTGCCTGTGGGCGGCGGATACTTGATCCAGTAGCCGAAACCAAACCAGTTTTTATATTTATAAATAAAATGCGCCCACCTTGACCGGTGGGCGCTTGTCATTGCTTCATTTTTTATCCCGCCATTTTCACTGAAAAACGTCCCATCAGTCTACAGAAAAGAACCCTAATCCGATCCACCGATAGCAACCATCACTTACAAAAACCCCCGCAACGGTAACGCCTGCTTCGCAGATGCAATCGCCGGACTAAAACCCAACAATCCCGGGAAATATATTCCCGGGATACTTACTTATTCTGCAAGATTTAGCTGAATTCCCTGGTTACAAGACTTGCGTGTGAACCCCAATGGGCACGACTACCAGCGATTCCGCCTGGGTGGACGTCCACCGCCGTCACGGCGATCGCCTCTCGGCTGCGACTCGTTGACTTTAACAGTCCGTCCGTCAAGATCTTTTCCGTCGAGGGATGAGATCGCGGCCTGAGCCTCTTCATCGTTCAGCATCTCAACGAAACCGAAACCTCGTGAGCGTCCGGTGTCACGATCAGTGATTATCTTCACT
>CBDUUJ010000377.1:0-3446 GCA_965370205.1 uncultured bacterium | reverse complement strand
AGGTAAAATTCCCGCACCGAAGTCAATCGTCATCCCGATATCGCCGAAATCGCCGCCGGATACTGTCACCGGCAAACCGGCATCGCCCTGATAACCCTGGTTGGGAAAGACCGATTCTATATCGGGAGCGCAATCAAAAATTTCAATCGCGTTAATAAGTATGTCCTGCTGCTGATCGGGATTGGTGCCGGTCAGCGAATACCAGCCCAGGGAGGCGGTTGGCTCAACATCAACGTTAAGATCGGCCTGTGTGCCGCTTATGAAATTTATACTATTTACTGTTATTCCGACAGGCTGGAACTCGAAATCGATTCCGTCCAGGAAATTCGCGCCGTCGACAGTTATAAGCAGATCCGATTCTCCCCTGCATGCCTGCGTCAGGTCAATCCCGATTAATACCGGAGGCTGATAGGCCCGGACCTCAAAGCCGTTGAGGATCGTTCCATTGCCGAACTCGCTTAAAACAATAACATCCCTGAAACCGGGGACTGCCAGCCAGTCGACCGAGATAGTGGCATCGATCTCGGTGGTTGTAACATTGTCGATTGAATCAATAGTAATACCGGCGCCAAAATCCAGTCCTGAAGCGGTATAGAGCTTTGTGCCGAAAATCGTCACTGAAAGCGGACTGTCCCCGGTGTAAGCGTTATCGGGAATAACCCCCTGTGGTTCCGGAGGCTCGGCAGGCAGAACTGTAAAGCCGTCATCAAGCGCTCCCTGTTCGGGAGCGGAGTTGAAAACAAATACATCGCCGACACCGAGAGCTGCATCCCAGTCGATATCGATCGACAACTGCAGTGTGAATTCATCGATAAATATCACACCGCCGACAACATGGATACCAGTATTTTCAAAAAATACCAGTGCTCCCTCTTCGAAATCCTCGCCGAGTATCGTCAGAGGCAGCTCTATCTCCCCCTGGTGCCCGGCATCCGGGATTACTGCATTAACTGTCGGTATCGCAGCCTGCGCCTTCGGCCATGGCACGGCAATAAATACGGCAACAGCCGCAAAAAAGAATACTGATCTCATAATCCTTGACATTGATTTCATAGAGAGACCCTCCTGTTCAGGGAGACGTTGAAAGCCGTCGTTATATCTACCGGGGCAAATTGCCCTGATGGTTTTTCATGCAGAATAAATCATACTTCTGTTTATTCAAATCCAATAATATTATCACTTATCTGCCAAAGCGCCGGTATAGTATTCAGGCTCACTGCCTTAAATCCGATTGCGGCAATTATATCAGATTAAAAACCTGATTACAGTGATGAAAGCAAGCTTCCGCATATGCTCCATCAGGCATCATGTTTTTAACCAATTCTACAAAATAAATATTTATTCTCGTAGCGCGGACTGCCAGTTTGCAGTAGTCCGGGACTGTTAAAAAAACTCCGGTACCCCACCCTTTAGGGTGGGTGGAAGACGCATGGCTTCTGGGATTGCCCACCCTAAAGGGTGGGGTACCGGAGTTCTTTTTTACATGCTTTCAATAGTCCCAGCCTGCCTGTAGAATTGAAAAAAATTAATGGAATTGATCTTACACAGGTTGAAATATTGCAATTTCAGTTCCACATCGGATCGTTTTGCGCTTGATATGTCAAAACCCGCCGATAATGCGGGTTTCCGGGTGAAGATATTTCCAAAGACTATCAGGTCAGTCGTCCGGATCAAGTGGATACTGTCAATCTGAGAGATAATCCCCTACTTACTCCGATGTAACAACCACGACCGCGGCGACCCATAGGTCCTCATGCGTCAGGCTCAGCCAGACTTTTCCCGCACCGATTTTTTCACCGCGCTCATGTGCCCGTCCGTGCAGACTGAGCCACGGAACCGATCCGCTGTCAAGGACGACCTCGAAATCCGTCCAGCCGATACCCATACCCCTTCGAGCGCCTATCGCCTTGAAACCCGCCTCCTTGGCGGCAAGCCTGACTGCAAGATCGGGAACCGGATCGGGTCTCGACATGCAGTATTCAGCTTCTCCGGGAGTGAAATATTTGCGAAGGAACCTGTCGCCGAATCTGTCGAGCATCCTCGCGACCCTCTCACGCGCGACCAGATCTATTCCAACACCAATCACATGTCCTTCGGGAGCATGAAATTCGGGTATTGATATTTTTTCGTCGCGATTTGTCATTGATTAGGAAGGACACATCTTTCTCATCGATCAAGCGATCACCGTACACGGATTGCATTTCACGCTTCACAAACGGGAGCACTCCATGCAAGAGGACTAATTTCTCACATTACAGCATTGATCTGATGTATCTGGATATTCTGCCTGTATTAACACCAAGAGATGAGTACTGTTTACCGCAAACATCCGAAAACCTTGCCAGTACTTTCCTGTTAATCTGCTCCTGATCCTCAAATATCCCAATCGATTGGAATAATTGCACCCACTTTTCCAATTGCAGCAATGAGATAGTGGCATCCCTGACTCGATCGTCATTAGGTAGAGCAAACACAAATAGCGGTGTAGTCATTCCGTTTATATGGCAATCCACTTTATACTTACCCTGGGGATCATTTTCAGCGTCGTTCCATTCAAAAGTCAAACGTTCCTGAGGAATTGATTCTGTTATTACCGTTCGGAAATCAGCCAGGAAAGTTGATCGAGCAATCTCTCGTGAGAGATATGTGACATCAGTAATTTTCAGCAACGCTTGAACAAATGAGTACAAAGCGTCCCCATAACGGTTTTCAATAATTGGGATAATCAATTCACCATCGCGGTCTTCAACATTAAAATAGTTGAGGGCATTACTAATAATCTTCTGACGTGTTCCCCTCTGAAGGTCCCTGTCATCGATGTCATAAGTCAAATGCATGAATGTATGACCCTCATCTGTGAGAATCCATGTATCATCTTCCCGCCTTAGCACAATCGCAAGATGATCGCAATCATTAAAAAGAAACGGTGTGAATACACGGTACCGGTCTATTCCTTCGTTGATCAGGTGGATCGCAGCCCCTATCTTTTCCTGAAACTCATGTTCTATCGCTTCAAGAGTCATGGCATTGTCTCCCCAAATAACATCGGCCGATCATCATCCGGTATTTCAAAAACACAATTTGAAAACATGCATTGGAGCGCTGTATGAAAGTCAGAGAATCTGTCTGATGGCTCCGCATATGAATCTTCTCTCACTCCAAGGTCCTGGTAACGTTCAGTCGCAATATGTATGTGGAAATCATAGAAGGTGTCCTTCTCAATCCTGTTTGTATGTTCATGACTTTTACCGTTATAACGTTTCAGCCTGAAAAGCTGATTCGACTCAGATGGAATGAGGGCAATAATAATTGAGAAATCAAGAGGATTGATTTCATTCTGCCGTAAAATGAGCCTGAAATTATGTCCCTCTGCTCCTGTTATGTCTATTTCGCGCTGCCTGTGAGCACGCTTCTGTTTCAGACGTGTTATTATTGAATGACTGGAT
>CBDUUJ010000376.1:0-3456 GCA_965370205.1 uncultured bacterium | reverse complement strand
CAACATCGCGCTTCCGTGGGTGAGAGACTTCCTGGTATTAAATCCCAACTCGTTTGACGGCACGGGAAATTTCACGTTCGGGGTTCGGGAGCAGTTGATATTTCCGGAGATTGACTACGATGAAATCGACCGCGTACGCGGGATGGATATAACGATAGTGACTACGGCAAGGAATGACAGTCATGCGCTGGTACTTTTGAGGGAGCTTGGATGTCCGTTCCGTAGAGAGGCGGTCCGGTAAGAAACAGTATGGAGTTAAAAAAAGTCACCATAAGATGAGACACCCACAAGCTCGAAGACTCGCTTGTGGGCGACACCGGATATCAATAAGCGATACCGGATATCAATAAGCGATACCGGATATCAATTGGCAACAAACAAGGTATAAATAAATGGCTAAAAAAAGTGTATTAGCACGGAACGAACGAAAGAAGGGACATTCGACCCGGTACAAGAACCGGTGTCGGGTCTGTGGACGTGCGCGTGCATATATTAGACGTTTCGGGCTGTGCCGTATCTGCTTCCGCCTGCTTTATCACGAAGGCGTCATTCCCGGCGTCAGGAAGGCGAGCTGGTAGATGGAATTTCATGGAGAAATAATGATGATACGACCGCGGTATAGCGAAATGGTACGAGAGGAGCAGAGATAGATTATGGTCATGACCGATCCTGTCGCGGATATGCTGACCAGGCTCCGCAATGCGACAATGATTCAAAGGAAGACCTGCGACGTTCCGTATTCGAGCTTCAAGAAGGCGATTGCGAACGTATTCAAGCAGGAAGGCTTTATCCTTGGCTATGACATCCGTCTGGTCAATAATCGGAAGATGCTGCGTTTTTATCTGAAATACGCAGGCGAGAAGGATCCGATTATCAAGGGACTGAAACGGGAGAGTAAGCCCGGTCGCAGGAGATATGTCGGCTACAACAAAATTCCCTACGTGTATGACGGTCTTGGTGTGAACATAATGTCCACATCCAAGGGCCTGATGACAGGCAGGGAAGCGAAGAAGCGGAAACTGGGAGGTGAGCTGATCTGTTCGGTCTGGTGATTGGACCGAAGGATCACATGCCATGTCTCGTGTAGGCAATAAACACATCCCAATTCCCGACGGAACGACAGTAACTGTCGACGGTCCGGATATCACTGCAAAGGGAAAACACGGAACCCTCAGCGTGAGTGTCAAAGACTCGGTAAATGTGGAGGTAGTGGACGGTAAAATCGTTATCACGAACGCCACAGGATTGAAAGAACACCGCAAGTTTCATGGTCTTTACAGGGCGCTTGTGAATAATATTGTTACCGGAGTCACCGACGGATTCACGCGTAAGCTCGAGCTGGTCGGAGTCGGCTACCGCGCGTCGGTGAAAGGCGGGGACATTATGCTTGAGGTTGGATATTCAAACCCGATGCGACTTCCGATTCCCGAGGGAATCAAGACGAGTGTAGAAAAGAACACAACAATTATCCTGTGGGGGATCGATAAACAGCAGGTGGGGCAGTTCGCCGCGAATATACGAGCGGTAAGGCCCCCGGAGCCATACAAGGGCAAGGGAATCCGTTACCAGGGCGAACATGTAAGGCGCAAGACCGGCAAGGCGGGCGCGGTCGGTCAGGGTGCTCCGTAGGATATACAGTGAGTGAACGATTATGGATGCCAGGAAGAAAAGAAAATTACGACAACGACGGCATCGCCGCCTGAGAAAGAAAGTCACAGGCACGGGCGAATGTCCCAGGATAGCGGTCTACAAGAGTCTGAAGCATTTCTATGTTCAGGCGATTGACGACATCGCGGGCACCACACTGGTCGCCGCAAGCAGTCACACGCCGGATCTGAGAGATAAGGGTGGAAACATCGAAGCCGCGAAGGCCGTGGGCGAGTTGTTTGCGAAGAAAGCCCTTGATGCCGGAATAAAAAAAGTGGTTTTCGACCATGGCGGTTTCGGATACCGTGGAAAAATCGCGGCTTTCGCGGATACATTGAGAAAAAAAGGACTGGAGTTCTGAGAACGGAAGCATTGATGGAACCAGGAGAGAATAAGTGACTGAGCAAGAGCAAACCGGTACACCGCAGAAAAACGATAAAGCCGCGCAGGAAGCGACGGCGGTCGAGAGCGTTGAGGAAATAATTGAGGTTATCGAAGAGGAGATCATCGAGGAAGTTGCCGAGCCTGCCGAGCTTACGGACAAGGTAATTCATATCAATCGAGTCGCAAAAGTAGTCAAGGGTGGCCGGAAGTTTCATTTCACCGCGCTGGTCACGATGGGCGACGGACAGGGCAGAGTCGGACTTGGATACGGGAAAGCCGGTGACGTACTCGGAGCGATCAAGAAGGGTCAGGATCAGGCCAGGAAGAGCATGATCACGATACCTCTTGAGAAGGGAACCATACCGCATTCGGTCAAGATGAAATATTCGGCTGCTGTAGTTCTTCTCAAGCCGGCGAGTGAGGGTACCGGAGTAATAGCCGGGGGGGCGGTAAGAGCGATTCTGGAAGTCGCCGGGGTACAGAATATACTTGCCAAATCAATTGGAAGGACAAACAACAAGATAAATATTGCAAGGGCGACATTTATGGCCCTTAAGGAACTGAGGACATTGAGCGAGGTCGCCGAACGAAGACGTGCCGGCGGAGAATAGTAAGCGATCGAGAGGTTAATAAGGATGAAATTGTCGGAATTACCGAAAGATCCAGCAACAAAGAAGAAGCGACGGCGTCTTGGCCGTGGTATTTCCGCAGGCCAGGGACGGTATTGCGGCAAGGGACGTAACGGCCAGAAATCGCGATCCGGCGGCGCCAAGCCATACCCGTTCGCGGGCGGAGCGTTGCCCTTGTACAGGCGCATACCGAAGATCGGCGGGTTTATCAATCCGACGCGGGTTGAGTATGTGCCGGTCAATCTCGATCAGCTTGCCGCGCTTGAGCTTCCCGAGGGAACCCGTATCAGTCCCGCTCTTCTCAGGGAGAAAGGGCTTGTGGGCGAACGGAACGCCAGGGTGAAGCTGCTGGGTCGCGGTGAAATAGTCAGGCCGCTTTCGATCGCGGTTCATGCAGCCAGTAAAAGCGCTGTTCAAAAAGTGGAAGCCGCGGGCGGGAATGTGGAGATTATCCATCCGCATACTGAGCGAGGAAAGAAAGCTTGAACGAAAAACTGACTACAATCTTTATTAACGCCATGCAGGTCCCCGACCTGCGTCGGCGCATTTTCTTTTTACTCAGCATGTTCGTCCTGTTCGTGTTCGGAGCGCATATCCCCGTTCCCGGATCGGATGCCGCGCAGCTTGTTTCCTTCTTCGAGGGCGGCGACGCCGGGGGAAACACCATTTTTCAGCTCCTGGATATCTTCTCAGGCGGCGCTCTGAAACAGTTCAGTATATTCGCTCTGGGTGTAATGCCCTATATTAACGCGAGCAGTATCTTCATCCTGCTCGTCGTGATCATCCCCCAGCTTGA
>CBDUUJ010000375.1:0-3481 GCA_965370205.1 uncultured bacterium | reverse complement strand
TTCCGGATGATTGACGATAGAAAGGACACCCACAAACCCGATGGTTATCCAGGATATTGACCACATTAGCATCAAGTTTGTGGGCGGCATAGATGGGTTTTAGTTACAAAATATTTTAGTTACAAAATATTTTAGTGCAGGAATATTAGCTGATTGATGGTAAAAATCTGATACTCCAGGATTCCTAACGACACAAAAACACGAAGAGCCAAAATATTAAATCTCCAGGTACTCAACCGTTGGGGCGTAACTGTTGATAAATACCCGGCGCGGTTCCACGTCATCGCCCATTAAATCAACAAAGGTATTTTCAGCTTCCTCCGGGTCGGCGATTTCAACTCTGAGAAGCACACGATTTTCCGGGTCCATTGTGGTGCGCCAGAGATCCTCGGCATCCATCTCGCCAAGGCCTTTAAAACGGTTGACCTCATAGCGCTTGCCCTTGAGTTTATCCTCGACAATTTTCGCCATTTCATGGTCATTGAGCGCATAGTAACTTTTATCGCCTCTGCGGATTCGATAGAGAGGCGCCTGCGCGATGCAGATATGCCCGCGCTTGACCAGTTCGGGCATATAGCGATAGAAGAAGGTCAGCGCGAGAGTCATGATGTGGCTGCCGTCGACATCCGCGTCGGTCAGGAGAATGATCTTGTGGTAGCGGAGTTTGCCGATGTCGAAGTCCTCGCCGATTCCGCAGCCGCAGACGGTAATGATATTGGAAATCTCATCGTTCGAGAGCACTTTGTCGAGCCGGGCTTTTTCGACGTTGATAATTTTTCCCTTCAGGGGCAGGATCGCCTGGAAGCGGCGGTCACGTCCGCCTTTCGCGCTTCCCAGTGCGCTGTCACCCTCGACAAGGAAAAGTTCGCAGAGTGCCGGGTTCTTCTCTGAACAATCGACCAGCTTGCCGGGGAGAAAAGTGCTGGTCAGGTAATTCTTTCGCCTGAGCCGTTCTTTTGTTTTCCTTGTCTCATCTCTGACCCGTTGAGCGGCAAGTCCCTTAAAAACGATTTTCTTCGTTACCGAAGGAGTCTCGTTCAGCCAGTCCTTGAGCGCGTCGTAAACGGCAGAATACACAAGCCCTTTGATCTCGGTGTTGCCAAGCTGCTCCTTGGTTTGGCCTTCAAACTGGGGATCGGTCAGCTTCACGGAGATAATCGCAGTAAGCCCCTCCTTACAGTCGTCGCCGGAAAGGTTCTTGTCCTTATCCTTGAGAAGCTTGTGTTCCCTGGCGACCTGGTTGATCGCGCTGGTGATGGCGGTACGGAATCCGCTCAGGTGGGTTCCGCCCTCGCGAGTGTTGATATTGTTGGCGAAAGCGATAACGGTTTCGTGGTAGCTGTCGTTGTATTGCAGTGCGACCTCGATGATCACCGGGTTTCCGAGTTCATCGGTTACCTCGCGGGTGTCATGGAACGGCTTGCTGAAAAGCACGGTATGTTTCGCGTTAAGGTGCTTGACGTATGCGGAAATTCCGCCGGAGTAGCAGAATTCATCCTCTCTGCGCGCGCCGTCCCGAAGGTCGATAAGCTGAATGATCAGTCCGGCGTTCAGGTAGGCGAGTTCCCGAAGTCTGCGTTTGACTATATCGTAATCAAATGGAAAGTCCTCGAAGATCTCCTCAAAGTCCGGATAAAAAGTCGTCTTATTACCGGTTCTACCGGTTTGTTTACCTTTTTTCAGATCGGTAACAACCACACCGCGTTCGTAACGCTGATGCCAGACATACCCGTCGCGGCTGACCTCAACCTCGCACCATGCCGAGAGCGCGTTGACCACGCTTACACCGACACCGTGCAGACCACCCGACACCTTGTAGCCTACACCCTCGAATTTTCCACCCGCATGGAGAATGGTCATCACGACCTCAACCGCCGGACGTTTCTCAATGGGGTGGATATCGACAGGTATACCGCGACCGTCATCCTCGACAGTCACGCTTCCATTGTCATTGAGAGTGATTTTGACTTTGGTGGCTGCGCCGGCCATAGCCTCATCGATGGAGTTATCGACAACCTCCCAGATGAGGTGATGCAGACCCTTCTCACCGGTTGAGCCGATATACATGGCAGGCCTGCGTCGCACAGCCTCGAGACCTTTCAGGACCTTGATGTCCTCGGCTTCATAGTGCCTGTCGTTATTATCCGGGCCGTTGGTTTTCTTTGATTTTTTATCGGATTTGACCGGCTTTTTGTCCGCAGTTGGAAAAAGGTCGCGTGCCGGGTCATCGTTTGATATATCTTTCTGTTTTGCCATTTCAGTTCACTTTAATGAGAAATTATCAGGCTCCTATCCCGTTATTTTCATTCTCGTCGTCCTTGAGTTCTTCTTCCTTCATTACAAGCGCGCATGCGGCGACCTTGTCGCCCTCATCGAGATTCATCAGCTTGACTCCCTGTGTGGCCCGACCGATACGGCTGATCGTGTCGATCTTCGACCGGATCACAATCCCCTGCTGGCTGATAAGGAGGATTTCATCCTCTTCACCCGCGCTTCGAACTGCGCATACCAGCCCGGTCTTTTTTGTAACTCGTGAAGCGATGAGTCCTGACCCGCCGCGTTTCTGCAGCGTGAAGTCTTTGAATCTCGTGCGTTTGCCGTAACCATTTTCGTTTACAAGCAGAAGGTCCTTATTCTCCTGAATCGTGACCATTCCAACTACCGCGTCATCCTTGCCGAGCCGGATTCCCCGGACCCCGCGCGCGGTTCGGCCCATCGGACGGGCATCCGTTTCCATGAACCGGATGGATTTCCCCTGCGCGGTCGCCAGAATGACCTGGTCTTCGCCTGAGGTCAGGCGCACCCATTCAAGGGTGTCGTTACCATCGAGTCCAAGAGCGATTTTGCCGGTCGAGGGAATAAACGCGTATTCCTTAAGAGCTGTTTTCTTGACCGTCCCTTTTGCGGTGGCCTTGAATATGTAGCCGCTCTGCTCGAACGATTCCAGTGGCAGCAGAGATACCACGCGTTCATCTGGACCCAGGCTGATCAGATTGTTAACCGGAAGGCCGCGAGCGGTGCGATCGTACTTCGGCACACGATACGCCTTGATTCCGAAAACCCGTCCGGTGTTTGTGAAGAACAGGAGATTGTGATGGGTCGTGGTGACCACAAGATGATCGACCTGATCCGCTTCCTTGGTCGCCATGCCCCTGACACCTCTGCCGCCGCGACGCTGTGTCTTATAGGTGCGTACGGGAATCCGCTTTATGTAGCCTGTCTCGGTCAGGGAAATGATAACCTTGCTGCGCGGGATCAATTCTTCCTGCCCGACCTCAATTTCGTTGGGATTGATGATCGTGCGACGCTCGTCGGCATATCTTTTCTTGATATCCTGGAGGTCGCTCCTGATGATATTAAGAATTTCCTTCGGGCTGGCGAGGATTTCATCAAGGCGGTTGATGGTTTTAGCAAGTTCCTCCATCTACGCCTGCAGCTTTGTGAGTTCGAGGTTGGTCAGGCGATGCAGGCGCATGTCCAG
>CBDUUJ010000374.1:0-3489 GCA_965370205.1 uncultured bacterium | reverse complement strand
TCTACAAGTTATTAGCAGATAAAACCAAAGCCGCATAAATGACGAAAGTCGAGCTTCAGGGTGGGTGGAAGATTGCAGAATTGAAAAATAATTAATGGGATTGGTCTAACCGGTCATTGATAGTTTTTCTCTGATTATCCCAAGCGTATATTCCAGTGTCTTTTCTACAGGCCAGTCAGTGTTATCAATCCGAATCGCGTCAGGCGCGGGTTTCAACGGACTAACCCGCCGGGTTTCATCCCGTATATCGCGCGAAAGGATTTCCGCTTTTACCTGTAACAGGCTGGCCCGGGACGGAGCAAAATCGCTCATGCGACGTTGTGCGCGTTCCCTGAGACTTGCCTCAAGATATATTTTTACATCCGCATCAGGAAAAACAACCGTGCCGATGTCCCGACCCTCGACGATAATCCCTTTGCTTCCCTCGCGGCAGGATCGCTCGGCGATGTCGCGCTGTAATTCGACCATTGCCTCCCTGACTTCCGGATGCCTGCTTATCGTACTCGCCGCGACACTTACATCGTTTGTCCTGATTTCCACGGTGACATCTTTTCCGTCAAGCAGCACCCTCGCATCATTTTCATCACTGCCACAGGATTTCAGATTTATATCTATCTTTTGTACCAGCTCAGTCGTGGCGGTCTCATCCGACGGGTCGATTCCGTCCATTAACGCCTTCAATGCAATCGCTCGATAAGTTGAGCCGGAATTCAGCCATTCCAGTCCGAGTTCACGCGCGAGTCCACGGGCAAGTGTGCTTTTCCCGCTTCCCGCAGGACCGTCAATCGCGATAATCATGCAATCGGGCGTTTCCATTGGTATTGCTCAATATATTGTTTCGATATCGGATCGATCGCAGATCAGAACCGGATGGTCCGTTGCCGCCGACCATACCGTGAAAGTGTACCCCAGATCAGTTGGATTGTAATTATAGATTCGTCCTCCAAGAAATGCCCTTCTGACAATTTCCCGGTCGCTGTAGGTCAGGATATTATCGAGAAGGTCCGGTGAGTCCGGTGGATAAGCGCCATACATATCATTCCAGCCCCAGAGCGCCGATCTGATGAGCGCGATCGCCTCATTCACGTCCTCATCCGATGCATAGAGCGGGACGGTAAATGCGTCGGGGGTGATCAGAAAAATCGCTCTGTGCTCACGATCCAGAACAGCGAGTCCATCCGCGACTTTAACAGCGTCGTCGAGCGGATGCCCGACCGCTCCCGATGCCAGACGGTTATCCCAGATTCCGTTTACTCTCATACCGGATGCGTCAAGCTGAAAAATCTCCCCGTCATCAATCGTTACCCATATCGTGTCGGTTATCGGATCGGACTCAAGAAACCTGGCATTGATTGCGTCAAGCAGCGTGATTTCATGAGAGCCGTCAAGATCGTCGTTTATTTTCAGCCAGCGGGTCGTCATCTCCTCATCCGAACGCTGGAGGAACCATCCGATCAGGCCATCCTTAATTTCGCCGATTCTCCCGTTTCCCAGCGGACCCGTGATGTTGAGATTTTCCAAAGTGCTCCATGATCCGTCCACGCCTAGAAATCCCACCGGTGCCGGCATATCGGTGCCGGTGAATACCGCGATGGTTCCGTTCTCATGGGGGAAAAGTTCGGATGTCGAGCAGTCATACCCGGTTATCGCTGTCGTTGTCTCATTTCTGAGCAGGTTACCGTTTCTGTCCAGGCTCATCACGAGTGACGAGTATGGCGGTTCTTCATCAATTGCATCTGTCGATTCATCCGGGATTATCAGGGAAAATTCCTGGTATCCAATCAGCAGGCCGCTGTCGGGATTGACAGCGAGCGACGTTGTCCGGCGGATGAAATCTGTTATCTGCTCGGTGTATAAATATTCGACTTCATCCGATGTGTCGGATGTTCCAAGCGAAAAAAGCTCGCCCGATCCGGACCGGTTCAGCCGCCCGATTCCCCAGAACTCGTCGATTTCACCGGCGATAATGTCATCCCAGTACAGGCTTCCATCCCGTCCGGCGACAATCCTGTGCGGTGAGATCATTCCCGGAGCGCCGAATGGAATTTCGAGAACCTCGAATCCCTCATCAAGCCTGGGGTCAAGAATCGATATGCCCCAGTTGTCCCAGCGTTGAGTGAGCACATGGGCGCGGCTGTTCTGATCGACCGCGCACGCGATCGGGACGCTGTTCATCTCGATAGCGTCGGTGACCGTGCCGTCGGGTTCGATAAGCAGAAGAGCGAAACCGGTACCGAGATTCGCGCGCAGCGCATCCTCGACAG
This sequence comes from uncultured bacterium, assembly GCA_965370205.1. Taxonomy (GTDB): domain Bacteria; phylum JAJVIF01; class JAJVIF01; order JAPKYR01; family JAPKYR01; genus CBDUUJ01. The sequence continues at coordinate 1,225 of CBDUUJ010000374.1, read as the reverse complement.
CGAACAGAACGTTCTCGTCATCACGCGCGAGCGCTTCATTTCGGATCGAGAAATATTCGTCATGATTTTCAGGGTCGCTGAGGTCGCAGATCACGGCGCAGATTGCGATTGTCCCGTCCGGACCGGTGGCGATATCGATCGGGGACAGGAATCCGTCGATAATGCCGTCCAGACCGATTCTCCATCGGATTATCCCGGTCGTCTCGATAAGAAACAGGTCGGGCTGCTCGAAAATCAGGAACCCCAGGGGATGTCCGACAGCCGTATCGATATGCCGGATATTCGCGCCGAGATTGAGCGCGTTACCGTTTGCGATGTTGAGAAGCAGGCGCTGTCCGATCGCCCAGACATCGCCATCCGGACCGGTTGCAAGTCCGCTTACTCGCAGTCCGGGGTTGGGAAGTCTCTCGATAAACTCTCCGGTTGCAGAATCGAAATGTTCCGCGACAGCGTCCGCGTATGGCGCAGGAACCGCCCAGAGGCCGCTGGATGCCGGGACGACACGGTCAATTCCCCAGGGCGACGGGAGAATGTCGCACGGAAGGCTTGCAGCGTCGGGCAGGGGAATTGTCGAGATCGCCGTCTTTGTGGTGACCCCGTCCGAATTGATGTATTTCACACGCGCGAGGTTGTTTCGTCCGTCGATGAGGATGTAACCGTCTCCATCGATAAATAAGCTCTCCGGGGACAGGCAGTGCAGGGGATTGTCAGCGTGCAGAATCCTGACAGTGTCATCGGGTGATCCGGAAATCGATGTGGAGATCAGAAAAAAACAGACAGAAAGAAATGCATAGATGCGAATGATACGTTTTTGAGACATGGCGTTCATGAGATAATATACAGGATGGACTTATCGGGGACAGGCACGTGTTTTTTTGTCCATGAACCAGATTGCAGAAATATGATCATTATCAGGACAAAAAAAACACGTGCCAGTCCCCTTACGACTCAGGATGAAACAGCTCATAAATGGATTATAGCATTCGGGACTGATTTTTCCTGATAAAGAACCAGATTGAGATAATACGTCTATGCCGCCCACAAACTTAACGCAAGTATGGTCAATCTCCGATAATCATCGGGTTTGTGGGTGATTTTTAATTTCACTTAGGGATCGAGAATCCGCTCATCACATCTACGATCCCCTTAACGATGCCCCCAGGAAACTAAGCCCGATAAACGCGATCATCCCGGGCCAACCCCTGGGATTAAGGGATATGCCTAT
>CBDUUJ010000373.1:0-3489 GCA_965370205.1 uncultured bacterium | reverse complement strand
CCTGGTCGCCTCCATGCATAAGGCAGCTTCCGGTTCTTCAGGAATACTATGCAGACAGTAATGATATTGTTGAGGTTATCTCGATAACCACGCAGGATGCAGGCGACCAGCGGAGGATCAGGGAAGTGATCGGCGAGCACGGGCTTGAGTTTCCGATAATGCATGATCCGTCCGAGGATCTGGCCGCGATTTTCCAGCACTCCTCGGTTCCTTTCAGCGTTTTCATCGACAAAGAAGGTATTGTGAGAGGGTGGGAGACAAGCACTATTTACGATGTGCCCTATGCGCTCATGGTGGTGTTCGAGTGGTTGGGCGACAGTGAGATCACGCGCAATAAAAAGGATATCCTCGAGCCGAACGACTTTAAGGAGCAGGCGCTTTTCCTGGAAAACGAGCCTGATCCGACTCCGAAGCAACTGATAATTAACGGCTTCCTGTATAACGGAGATCAGGACTGGTGGAAGCTGGATGGCCAGGAGGGTAACTGCGCGAAAATCACTCTGAGATACGACGCTAACGAAATCAATATCGACATGATTATCTACAGTGAGGACGTGAAAGTGGGCAGCCTGGAAAAAACCACCAGCCCGGACCGTGAACGGTTCGACCTTCCCGGAACCACATACCTTCATGTTTACGGCCAGCACGGACAGATAGGCGAGTACACGATCGAGATCGATCCGGAATGATTTTTTTCGCTTGCAGGGAAATCACGGACATTTTCTAGTCTGTTGAAAAAAAGAGGATTAATCTCCGGTACCCCACCCTTTAGGGTGGGTCCTTTAGTGCGGTTGAATGGCGCATGAGTTATAAAGAAACCCACCCTAAAGGGTGGGGTACCGGAATATTTTTCTCATTTTATCAACAGTCCCAGGAAAGTCTATGTTATGGAGTTTTAGAAAGTCAGGAAAACAACCGGCGCTTTGACGGTTTCAATCTGTAATAATCCATCTTTGTAAAAATCGGATAGTGGGGAAGATCGAGATTGCTTTCGAGGAATTCGGCGCATTGCGCGGCATGAAATGTGTCGCCCTCAAGCTGTTTTACAAGAAGATCGATTTTGCCGTTCTTTACATCAACTTCCAGAATGCGCCCCCAGAATTTTTTCACGAGGTCCGGATCGACATCATCGGGGGGAGAATTATCGCGGATATTTTCAAACGCCGGGATAATTTCCGCGAGCTTCGTGCTGTCGATTCCGTCGCCGAATTCGACCGAATACATGGTCGCTTCGATAGCGACGAACGGATTTTTTCTCGCGAGATGTCCCGCATCCATACACGCGACGACCTCAACCCCGTCAGGGCAGTGCGCCAGCAGCCGCCTCAGGGCTTCCCTGGGATAAAGCGCCTCCGCGAGAGCGAGATATGTGAGCTCAGTGCGGCTTTCAACACCGACAGGGGTCGGCGGACTGGACTTCATCCTGAGCTTTCGTGTCGGGCCTTCTCCCACGACAATTTTGAATCCCGCTTTCAGGAACATTGCCTGCTGTAACGCGAGCCAGTCAAGGTGCCCGACAAACCGCATGAGCCCGGCCTTGGCAAACCGGATTAGTAGAGGATAGGAAATCGGCTGATTAGGATCGGTCATACGAGTGACAGCATACAATCGATACATGCCCGGGTACAACAAAAAAAGCCCCCCGATAAGCCGGGGGGCGTGTGTTCATTGTATTGTAAAAAATGCTCGAACGATTAAATTCCAATCGTCACCACTGTGATGGTGGTAACCAATTGCCGCCGGGACCGCCGAACGCGCCCATCTCGGTAGCGTCATCGCTTACGAGAGTGGTATTCGTGACATGATAATAATTCGCTCCAGGCGTCATGTCGTAGGCCGGATCTTCCGCCATACCGCCGAAACAACCCAGACCCGTAGCCGCCAGTGGATAATAATCCGCTCCGCCGTTTGTCAGATCGAGATTATAGACGTTGCAATAATCCACTGTCAGAGTAAATGCCGATTCGAAGCCGGAGCCACGGTAGTATAGTTGAGCCGTCAGCTCCGTGGACATCATATTACTGACGATGTTGTTTTTCACAGTGACCGACTCCGCTGATTGGGCAGCATCGCCACAATAGATGCCATACAGCCTCCCGGCTTCGGTGTTGCCTGAATGTGCCACAGGATTGAAATCATCCAATGTGTTGTTGGCAATGACAGCGCCCGGGGAGTTGTTAACAGTGATTCCGTTAATTGAGTTGTACCGATCTTCACTACCCGCAACCGCGCGTGAGTAGTCATAAATGTCGTAGATGAGGTTGTTGGTTATCTCAAGGCCACTGGGACAACTGCCGCAGCTTATACCATAGCTGTGGGTACGGCGCGCGTCGCCTTCGTTGTGAACGCTCTGGTGGTTGATGTGGTGGATTTCGTTGTGCTTGATGACGCAATCTGTGACATTTAAAACTCTACAGGGGTGTGTGCCGCTGCCCCAATTGATAGTCCGATGATTGAAAAGATTAACAACCTCGTTGTACTCGATGGTAAGCCCTGATCCTCCGTCCGCGCGGATCGCGTAAAGGCTAGTTACGTCCACAAGCGTTCCAAAGAGGCAGTTCCGTATGGTGACATTCGAGCAATCATGAAGCCAGATTAACCAGTAGTCACCATTATTCGTTCCTCCATATTTCATGACCTGGAAATCATTTGAGGTCAGTTCGAACCCATCGAGGGTGACATTTGATATGCTGTTACCCTCCATGTGAGGATTGATGACCCACCAACCGGAAACGCCAATGGGGCAAATCACCGGTCTGTCGCTGCCACCATTCCAGTTGTCACCAATAAGAGAGACATCCGACTTCAGGATGACGCCTTCGTCATAGTCACCTGTGCCGCCAGCCACAGCGTCAACTCTGACGATGCAACCGGCTGTGGCGGCATTTACGCCCTCCATAATTGTGTTCCATGGGTTGGCCTGTGTGCCGTTCTCTGATCCCGCGTTATCGCCATCCACGAAGACACTCTGGGCGATTACGATTGGAAGCGGATACAGGTACGCATTGTTCCCATTCAACCTCAGAGTAGCATTGAATGTTCCGGGAGCGGTGTATTCGTACGACCGAAGCGGTGATGTATCCCCTTCGAACTCATATGTGCCGTCGCCGTCAAAATCCCAGTCATACGTCGTTGCACCGACCGAGCACGTTGCATCGAAATCGATGTTCCACTCGGTTGGTATGGGATCACCCGCGGTTCCAGCCGGTGCGGTTTGGTACAACGCATCAGCAGCGAATGTGAAGCACGGTGTCAGAGTCGTGTACGGCGTATCCGCAACATACAGATAATTCCGGAAAAACGCTGCGAGCATTTCCTCGGGGGCGCCGCCGGGAGGGGTATACGTGCATGAGTAATCGAAACCGTCGTACTGGCAGATCACCCAGAACTCGTTTCCAAGTGTGCTTGTGACGCTCGTCGTCGGAATATCGCAGTGATAGGTCGAGTAATTGTCGTCTCCGCCTGTCGCTGTCAATGGAGATGGAAGCT
>CBDUUJ010000372.1:0-3511 GCA_965370205.1 uncultured bacterium | reverse complement strand
TTTTTCCAATATTTTACTCCGATCCACTTGGGCTGCGCTAAATTTATATAAGCCTCCTGGATTCCATATTTTTCGAAGCAAAAACGACATGACATTGCTTTCCTAGCAAGTTGTACAAATTCATTAAGGCTGTTAGTTGAATCAGGATTAGAATCGGATTTTAAGTTATTTTGTGGTAATTTCAACCCCGCTCTCCTGTACGCTTCATCCCGGTGGCGGATGAAGAATCCGTAATCGAACAGCTCGTCCAGACTGTCGCCGATGCGTTCCTGGACGGTTGTATCCTTCCGGATTTCGACACGGAAATCCGAATCCTTCCTGATCGCGGTGTGCGCCGCGCTCTGCACTATTGGATACGCGTCCTCCCGCTTCATCCCCGACTCGACGAGCGCGAGAAGTATCCGCTGGGAGAAAATCGCGCCACGGGTCAGCTCGAGATTTTCCATCATCCGGTCGGGATTCACGTCCAGATTCTTAAATATCTTTATCAGCTTTGATGAAAGATAATCGATTATTATGCACGAATCGGGGAAAATGACCCGCTCGGCGGACGAGTGGCTGATATCCCGCTCGTGCCACAAGACCATATTCTCAAGCGCTGTCTGGAGATTCCCTCTCACAACCCTCGCAAGGCCGGTGACTCTCTCGCAGGTCATCGGATTCCGCTTGTGAGGCATCGCGGACGAGCCTTTCTGCCCCTTCCCGAACGGTTCCGCCGCCTCCCTGACCTCGGTCCGCTGGAGATGCCTGATCTCGGTCGCCATCTTGTCGTATGTGCCCGCGATGATCGCAAGCGCGGCGATGAATTCCGCGTACCGGTCGCGCTGGATGACCTGATTGGTCACCGACGGCACTTCCAGGCCGAGATATCCCAGCGCTTCAACCTCAAAATCCGGATCGATGAACGCCCAGGTTCCGACCGCACCGGATATTTTCCCTACCCGCATCGACTCTCTCGCCCTTCCCAGCCGTACGAGGTCCCGTCCAAGCTCCTCGTACCAGATGAGGAGTTTCAGCCCGAATGTGGTCGGCTCGGCATGGACTCCGTGGGTCCGTCCGATGCACAGGGTGTCCTTATATTTTATGGATTGCTCCCCGACCGCTTTTCTGAGGTTGAGCAGGTCTCCGAGGAGGATATCCGAGGCCTCGGTCACCTGCAGCGCGAATGATGTGTCGAGGATATCGGATGAGGTCAGCCCGACATGAATCCATCGCGACGCGGGTCCGACTTTCTCGGAAATCGCCTCGATCAGCGCGACTGTCTCATGGTTGGTGACTTTTTCTATCTCATTGATTCTGTCGATATCGAAATCCGCTTTTTTGAGGATGGTTTCGAGGTCCTCTTTCGGGATCAAACCGCGAGTTCCCCATGCGCGGCACGCGGCGAGTTCGACCTCGAGCTGCTTTCTGAAACGATATTCATCGCTCCAGATTTTTCCCATATTTTTAAGTGTGTAGCGTTCGATCATTTTGAGTCCCCTTTGCCAAGGAAAATAATAAATGGCCTTACATGTAAATGTACTACCATCTGAGCTTAAAAAACGATAAGTCAAAATCCGGTACCCCACCCTTTAGGGTGGGTGGAAGGCGCATCAAAATCCGAAGCGACCCACCCTAAAGGGTGGGGTACCGGAGTTTATTTTATTTTCTTTTTTAACAGCCCAATATAGTCGGGCATTTTTTTACTATTCCTTTTTGCCAAGAGCTTCTGCGATCATGCCATGGATTATCCTGTACTCGACCTCGGCGTCGCTGAAGAATTTCCGACCGATAACGTATTTCTCCTCGCCGCCCAGACCTCCCCCCGGCATTGCTCCGGCTATCCTGCCCCTGATCGTTATCCCGCCGCCGGGTTCGAGCGACGGCACCCGTCCCACAAGCCAGAGATATTTGGTCAGTTCACCGGCCTGCGCGCACGCGTGCGGGTTGAACGGCTGATTAATCTCGCGATGCAGTTCCAGAACAAGGCCGCCCTCAAGGGTTTTCAGAAGGCTGACACCTTCCGGGTAGCGGTTTTTCAGCGCGCGGTCGAGTATCCGGACGAGCTGCAGTTCGGAGTTCAGGGGAGACGAATTATCCCCGTCGCTCACGTCGGGATTATTCAGGCTGTCCTTTTTCACGATCAGCCAACCTGTTTAATCACGTTCGCGATCTCGATGGCTGTTTCCGCCGCTGTGAATCCACGGTTCGCGCCCTTGCCGCCGGCGCGTTCGATCGCCTGTTCGAGCGTATCGGATGTGACTGTCCCGAAAATGATCGGAACGCCGGTATCGAGTGCGGCGTGCGCGATTCCCTTCGTCATTTCAGCGGCGATTAATTCGTTGTGAGATGTCGCTCCGCGAATTACCGCTGCTATCGCGATGACAGCGTCGTAGTTACCGCTTGCGGCGGCACGTTTCGCGGCGATAGGCACCTCGAACGATCCGGGCACGAGGATGTGATGGATGTCGCTGTCCTTTACCCCGTGACGAGTAAGCCCGTCGAGCGCGCCCTCGTAGAGTTTGCCGGTAATAAGGTCGTTAAAGCGCGACTGGATGATCGCGATTTTCAGACCTTTACCGTCGAGTGTTCCTTCTATCTTTTTGACCATTGTTCAGTAGGCCTCCGTTGTCGTTTATTTGGGTGTTCAGCTTTTCTATATGTGGTTTTAATGCTCTTTCAAGCCTGATCATTGTATCGATCATTGCATCCTGAATATCGGGCCACTCAGATTCACCTTCCAGATAGCCGCTGGTCGGCAACCGTCCCACAATCTTGCAGGACTTCCTGCCCTCTCCTGCAACCCACTCAAGTTCATCGCCAAATTCCTTTTCTATTGCTTCCTTCGCCGCGTAGAAATGGTTATAAATTGCATCAAGCTCATCCGATTCATAGATATAAAGCTCCACTCTTGCTCTATATTGTGTCACAACACAGTAATAATAACCGGATGTCATCCCAGAACCTATTCCGAGGTAAGTAGAATCGCTGAGCTCAACGTCATTAAAAAGGCTGGTCCGGTCTTTCGCTTTATCCAGAAAAGACTGCCAGAACCGTTGCAGAACTTCCTTGGTTTCCGTTTGCTCTCTTTTCTCTTTTCCAACTTTGCGAACTTCCTCACTCGGCCCCACAATTTCAGTAAGAAGTGGCGCCGGTTCTGAATCACCAATCCTGATTGCCTCTATTTTAAACATATAGAAAGATGCACTGGATGATTCATTTAACCAGTTGATAGCTTTAATATGCTCCGCTCGGGGTTCCTGTACGATCCAGATTGCGGTCTTTGCATCCCACATAGTGAGATATGTAATTACCTTGCCAAGATGATCGTGATTACTTCTTTCAAGCTGGTTTTCAATAATGACATATTCCCCTTCCTCATCCTTCGCGACAATATCTACGCTGAAACTTCCTGCGGCAGCCTCGATCTCGGCATCCTCAAGTCTTATTCCGATTGAATCACCTAGAATTTCGATATTTTCTCTAAGCCACTTTGAGAAATCATATTCCTCATGTTTCCAAACTTCTCTAA
>CBDUUJ010000371.1:0-3521 GCA_965370205.1 uncultured bacterium | reverse complement strand
GAATAAATACTTATTTTGTGGAATTGGTATAAGATAAGAGGGACTGGCACACAATTTTGCCGTGCTCTATTTATTTACCAGCTTTCTATGATGTCCTTTCGGCAAAATTGAGTGCCTGTCCCCGTTGTTTCGTTTATCTACGGCTCCACCCAGATGTGCAGTTTCCGGATGTTCCATCCCGCATACGCTCCACCGGTGCTTCCCGACCAGTTTTCAACTGAGAAAGCTATCGCATATTCTTCGCCCGCATACGCATTGCAATTGAAATGCGACCATGCAGGCTCTTCCTCGCTTCCGAATGTACTGATGAAATCCTCATATGCCGGATCGTTGAAATCCATGCCCTCGATATAAACAAGCTTCTCGGTTACCCAGTTCGGTTCACCGTAATCATATCCATCGTTATCCCATGCATAGCCGACATCCCCGTACGTGTTGCCTGCATCATCCATGTTGCCCCAGTGCCATAATTCAAGATGGAGAGTTGTGAAAGTGCCATCCTCGGGGAATTCGATATACGGTGTCCTGCAGATTGTCTGCAGCCCGTTCGGGTAATTCCCGCAATGATATTCATCCCATGCGTGAATATCCGGGCAGTACTCCCATCCCGGATAGCTCCATGTTCCTCCATTTATGCCGCCATCATCCACCATCCCATCGTACAGGTAGAGAGTCTGAATGCCTTCTTCCACGCATGTAACCGACAGAGTATCGGCTGAAACGGGAGGATTGAACGGATCGTTAACATCGCAGTCGATATCATATACATCGTCAACTACCGCGCCGACATCTGAAGCCCAGTCGACATCAAACGCACCGTCGCCGTCGCCGGGTCCGCTGAAAACAACCAGTGAGCTTCCCGTATCGGTTACGGTCCAGCTATATGTCAGTGGGTCGACCTCGGGATCGCTTGCGGTGACAGTGTATGTCTTTACATCGTCGGGAGAAAATTCGGAATCCCCGTCAACACCGCTAATGATCTCTGGCGGAAGGTTCGTTCCGGAGGAAACGAAAATATCGTGTCGGAAGAACGATACCAACGTGTCATTCCAGGCGTTGTTCAGATTACCCATGGGATTTGTGTAATCGTGACCGTGATATTCAGCGATCACGAAAAATTCCTGCCACAGGGTTCCGGTGACATTATCCGCCGGGATTTCCACATGCCAGGTCGCCCAGTTGTCACCTGTGGCAACAGGTATCATTTCACTGGAATTCAACAGATACAGATTATGCAGAACGGTTGATTGAATAAAAATATCGGACGGCAGATCTCCCCATCCGAAAAGGCTGATATCCAGAATCAGATCGCCGCCCCATTCGGTCGGGGAATCATAATAAATATCATCGGTTACCGTCACACTCCAGCAGACCGACTCCGGCGCGTTCGCCGGATGAATATCAACTCCATCCCAGTTGGCCATGAAAGCGTAACCGAAACTGACTCCCGGATCGGGATCGGGGAATCGGATGTAATAGTTGCGGCTGCATGTGGTGCCGGATGAGAGTACGCCATGGTCCGGGGTGGAGTTTAAAAAATCCCACAGGTTTTGAGTAGCTCCAAGCCCGTCGGCGAAATATTTATACGGGTTGAGATTGGCGTTGCCGTTAAGACCCGGGGACGCGAACTGTCCGGGGTAATAACCGAAAATCGTCTCGGACGTAAACTCCGGTTTGTTGAACCATCGCGTGTAACCGTCCGGACCGCCGACACCGTCATCCGGATCGTCCATCATAAATTGATCTGAACCGTTAATTGGATATTTGAGGATGTCCGCCGGGTAATAACCCATATTTCCGGACCCGTTCCCGATGAGAATACCCCTGACATCATATCCGTTAAATTCCGGCAGGCCGTTGAATGGATGCGTGAGAATGACATCCAGGTCGACGTCATAGTATCCCGGTCCCGGAATGATCTCATTAAGGTTGAACATAAGACAGCCGGGAGTGTTGTTGAGAAATTTGACTACATTCACTGAAAGCTCGGCGGTGCGATTTTGGGTCGCTGTAATTTCTCCGGTTTCAAAATCCAGGCAAACATCATAATAGCCCCATAGATGGGTCTGGGTGGATTGTCCGGTGTTTGCGGTCAGGTCATTCGCAGTATCCGGATTCACCGGATTGCTTCCACCTGAACAACTCACAATGAGGAATAGTGAAACGGTCAATACCATCGTGATTGTAATTTGATATTTCATAATTACCTCCTTAAAACAAATATTGCTGTCCGAGATAAAAATATGGAAATGCCAACATGGAAATATTATCCAATAATGAGATATATTTCAAATTTTTTAAAAAAAGAATCCACACGGGATTCATTTATAATTTCTAAATTCAACGACCTTGCATGTCCGGGGACACTTTGTTTTTGCCTTCTACAACGTTGAATTAATCGGGGATCTGCGGGGCAAAAAAAAGTGTCCCCCTCAATCAATCGAGAGTTAACTACCAGGATTGTTCTTATTCATGTGTTACTTCGTGAAAATCCTCACCGTCTTTCCGTCGCCTTCATTGACCTCCACAAGGTTCTGCTGACCTTCCTTTTCAAGCATTTCCAAAAGACCATGAAGGTCCAGATCCACTCCCTGTTCAGCCATCTGTTTTTTCGCCTCGCTCGGAATGAATTTACCGGCGAATTTGGCAAGGCCGATCGGGATGCGGATATTCACATTCTTGCCGTCTTCCTCGTTTACCTGGATATAAAGCCAGCGCGCCTTGCGTTTGGGTTCGGATGAATCCCCGGATTCCGCCTCCTCCTTATCCTCGAAACCCGAGACCAATGCGGTGTCGTCGGGTTTGGGAACGAGCGCGGTTTGGGATGGTCCCAGCGCCTCGATTATTTCAAGTCCTTCCTCAGGCGTGATCGTCCCGTCCTTGATCATCTCCATAATCCTGAGCTTTTCTTCATTCATCATTTTCTCCTTCTTTCGAATGTTCGGTCTGTTTTTCTTTCGAATGTATATTTAACTGGTGATTACCTGTTATCAGAATCATTTGTATCTCCCTTGAGAAGATTTACAGCTTCCTTTGCGTCGATTTCTCCGGATGCAAGGCGGTCGAGAATATGGGTTTTTTCTTCAGGAGCGAGACCCTCGGAATCGGTTTCCAGATTAATCCTGAATTTCAGTTTTATTTCCGGAGCTTCCGGAGCCAATGCCTCATTAAGCTTCGAGAGACGAGCCTTGACTGTCGGATAGCTGATACCCATCACTCTCTCGACATCCTTCATGTTGCCCTCGGTCTGGATGAAAATCAGGGCGAAAAGACGGTCCTCGTCGCCGAGACGGCAGAATGCGCAGCCTGAGAATTCGCCGTCTATCTCTGTTCCGCAGTTCGGGCAGGTATAGCGGGCGATTTCGAGGTGGGAATCGCATTTCGGGCATTTATCGATGTGATTTTTCATTTTCGGCTCCGTTTCAAGGCAGGATCAGGTGTTTTTTTTCTTACAGGGACAGTCTATCACGAGAAATCAATAATGTCAAGTCCAATATTGAGTATCTTAATAATATTTTTCA
>CBDUUJ010000370.1:0-3544 GCA_965370205.1 uncultured bacterium | reverse complement strand
CACGAATTTAACGGTACCCTCTTTTGAGCAGGTCACCGGTATCAAAATCCAAATGCTGTTATAAGTCAAGTGACTTCCAAAAGGTCTCAATATATATTTTTTCAACCTCTGGGCTGCATAACCGCTGAATCGAGAGCTTCCATATCTGTTAAATCCCAGATTAATGTCAAATTTGTTCCCGACGACCAGAAAGCGATATAAAAATCATCCCTGAATGCGATTGGCCGTATGCTGGAGAGCGGACACGCATAGATCACCGTCTCCCATCCGTTATCCTGAAAATAGTCAATAAGCTGTGATTCCACGGCATTACATGTTTCATAGTCCTCATATTCGGCGATAATACGAAGGTAGTATTCCCCCCCGCCAAGACGATACTCGCCCGCTACAGCTTTCCATTCATACTCATCAAAACCGAAGAGATCATCTTCCTGTGCTCCGAGGATATATCCCAGACCCACCGGTCCGCGGATATATCGTTCGGTTCCACGCACAAGATTGTCAACCGGAAGAATACCGATCATGTTCGACGGCGATGCCGTGCCCGGCAGTCTGGCAAGAAGATACAGCCCCGCTCGAATCCCGCTCTGGGGCAGATTTTCTTCAGTCACGCTGATACGGAAATAGAATCGATCCTTGTAGGCCTCAAATTTTTCAATCCCCATGAAAACATTATGGCGGAGTGTATCGATTTCAGCGAATGGAGGCGGATCGTACGGTTTTACTTCCACGGCATCGTCCGGATGAACGTAACCTGTATTGAGATAGGACAGGGTGTAGTACCCGAAAGCATCGGACCCGCTTGAGAACTCGAATATCTCGATGGTCATCTCGTCATTGCCAAGGCTGTAGGTCTCGGTTGCGTACCAGAGGCAATCGAATTCCATCAGCAGCGGAATATCGTCCGCGATAAGGTAGCCCGCACGAACGGGTCGAGCGATGAATTCATTTCCGGTGGCTTCCCATCCGGATATGAAATTGCTTGATGGAAGGTAGTCGAGGGCGTTTTTTTCGTCTTCATCCGCCAGTGCTGCAACCGGATACACAATCATAATAATGAACATCAATAAGAGGATTTTTTTCATCATGGTTTCATTCCTGAAGGGTTGATGGAAGCAATGAGATTGTCTCATAAAACATGAAATATTGTAGCGCGGATGTCCCGTCGGCTGTTGAGAAAAGTCTGGAATCCCTGAGTCTCAGATTTTTAACATCAATCAGCTAATATTCTTTCACTAAATTATTTAGTAACTAAAACCCATCTATGCCGCCCACAAACTTGATGCTAATGTGGTCAATTTCCTGATAACCATCGGGTTTGTGGGCGGCATATTTTTAAATAAATAAAACGGGAGAATTTTTAATTGTTTCCAGCATATGAAAAAGATGAACCCCTTGCCGGAATCAATTACAATGACCGCATGCGGTGTTCGACCAAACGAATTCCAGTTATCCTCGCGTGTTTTATTATTGTCACTATCCTGACGGCATGTCCGGGGAGAACTCCCGAATATAATGTATCCCAGCTTGAGGAAACACTTCAGCTTGAAACAAGGCTGGAGGCATCCGAGTTTTCGCTTATGCAGAGTAATGAAGAAGCTGTTGCAATAAGCTGGGAAATGCTGGATGAAGGCGATATCCTGCCCGCCTCGTGGCATCTTGAATTTGCAGGGGAGGATATCGCGATTTGGAATATCGATCCCGGGCATGCTGTGGGAATAATGCATCCGAACGGACGGGTTACGACGGTGTATCCTGTTACGGAGCCGATTACTCTGGAGTTTGGCGAGATCGAACCGGTCTGTGTCGCGCATTATTACATTCCCGAGCCACGTCTGGACATTATTCTGCTGCTTGTCTGTTTCCAATCCGATCCCGATGGCTCAAATGCCGGAGTGGGTGTCAAAAGCATCAATATCGACGGTATTGAGATAAGCGCTCCGTTTGCCCTGGCGCTGAGACAGGAGGATCTTTCCGGTTTGTTTTTCTATGATGAATTTATCTCCGGCGCGGAGGGTCAGAGGGTGGCCGCAAGAGAGGAATGGGATCAGGGATTTCTGCTGCTGACCAGGATCGGACCGGAGGCAATTCTGTCTACGTACCTCCCGTGGTACTGAGACCGATCCTGATTGAGGGGACACTTTTTTTTGCCCCGAAGATTGTTGATAAATTCAGGATCGCAGCAGGCAAAAACAAAATGTCCCCGGATATTGGCAGGCAAAAATAAAATGTTCCCGGATATTGGCAGGCAAAAACAAAATGTCCCCGGATATTGGCAGGCAAAAACAAAATGTCCCCGGATATTGGCAGGCAAAAACAAAATGTCCCCGGATATTAAACAAATTGCGGATATGAAATAAGTTGTATTTGATAGGATTAGTACCGGGTGACTGGTAAATCAATGAAAACGAAAAGCAGGCAGACGATTAGAATTATCTGGGGGGCAGTGATAATAATCACCGCTCTGTTTCTGCTCAACCTGCTTCTTGGGCAGCCGGGACAGAAAAGACAGTATCAGGGACTGCCGACCGGAAGCACTTTCTCCGCCGATCCGGACGGCGCTGAACTGACGTACAGGCTTTTCGAGGAACTGGGCTTTCATATCTCAAGGCACCGTCGTCCGCTTGTCGGCGGAATGGTTCCGGATGGCACCGGTGTCATCTGGCATATGAGCGGTTCAGTGGCGGTTGGTACGGATGAAATCGACTGGATGGACGAATGGGTGAGCGACGGTGGCACTCTTGTTCTTATAGATAATCCCAATACGCGAAACATGACATCCAACGATCCTTACGGTCTGGACCTGGGTGACGGCCTGATAAATCACTGGTTCGACAGGTGTGATATTGAGGGCGGGCTGAGGGATGTCATGCAGATCTCCGGGGAAACGGGTCTTGGCGCTGTCTCTTATCGGATGCCGGTTGGTATTTTGAAGACATGGAAAGTTGGCGAGACCAGTTTGATTCACACGTACAAGAAAAATACTCTCGTAGGCCCCATGGTTTACAGATTTTCGTTAAATGAAATATCCGGTTCCGGAGCTGGTAAGATCATACGTGACGGTTACGGCACTGTACTCGCGCGGGTAAAATTCGGGAGTGGTCAGGTCTGGTTTGTCGCTGACCCCTATATGTTCAGCAATCTGCTCATACAGGAAGCCGAGAATGGAATTGTTGCGGTCAATATGATCGTGGATTCGAGGGGAGGGGAGTTCAGCTCGGTGCTTTTCGATGAGTACCACCTTGGGTTTGTCAAGTCCAGATCGCTGGCGGACGCCGCCAGAACGCCTCTGGGGAAAGGGATTCTCTATCTTGGGTTGATCGCGGCATTGGCACTGGGAACCGCCGGGGCCAGGTTCGGGCCTGTACGGAAACAGCGTGGCGCGATCGGGGTCAGCCAGAGAGCTTTTGTGAGCGCTCTTGCCGGGCTGTGGCTGGGAGCCGGATCAACAACTGCGGCTGCGGATGTCCTGTGGCGGCGTTACAGGTCGAAGGGGTCGGTGAGACGAAGAGGGCTTGACAGGCAGCTTGATGCGATGCGGAAG
>CBDUUJ010000369.1:0-3566 GCA_965370205.1 uncultured bacterium | reverse complement strand
GACCGCCTTAAGTCGGAGCTGGATTTGTACAGGGCGGATGTCCGTAGCCAGGCGATTGGGTTGAAAACTGAAATTGAGTTGCAATATGACATCATGCTGGATCAGATAATCGCCTCGTTTAGCGAAGAGCTGCTTGAAGGCGACGGGGAAGATTCTAAAGGCGGTTCGATATGCGGTGTTCTTGCGGATATTGAGGCTCGTATCGCGGGATTTAAATCCGTGACCATGCCGGGCGTTCATGAGATCGAGCCGGGAGATTGTCCGGAAATGGATCGGATGGACTGGCTTCAGGGAGAGATGGATTACACCGGAAAATTTACGGGGGCTGCGGGTGAGTCCGGGGGAAACTGACGAGTGGAATCATGCGGTAAAAATATAACGTTGAGCCGTCTGGCGGAACTGACCGGTGGAGAAGTTTACGGTGATGGCTCGGTCGCAATCAGCGGTGTCTGTTCAATTGATAATCCGGTATCCGGAAATATAGCGCTGGCACTGATGCCATCGAAAATTCACTGGGAAAGTAATGAGCGTCCGTCGGCGATCATTGTGAAAAAGAATGCGGAGGGTCACGACATTCCCCAGTTGGTTCACGCGAATCCCAGGCTTGCATTCACTCATGCGCTCAGGCATTTCTACATCGATGAAAAGATAAAAAGCGGGATTGATCCGAATGCCGGGGTCGCGGAGGATGCGGAGATTGCTCCCGATGCGCGGGTGGGACCGTTCGCGGTTGTAGAATCGAAGGCTGTGATAGGTCCTGGTGCAATAATCGGCGCGGGATGTTACATCGGGGAGAGAAGTGTTATTGGAAAGGGCACGAAACTGTATCCGAATGTGTCGGTTATGCACGATGTGACGACAGGCGCAAGATGTATCTTTCATTCCGGAGTGGTAATCGGGAGTGACGGGTTCGGATTCACGCCGACACCGGATGGGAATCTTAAAGTGCCTCAGGTTGGACGTGTTGAGATCGGGAATGATGTGGAGATCGGGGCGAACAGTACGATAGATCGCGCGACACTGGATGTCACACGGATCGGGGATGACGTGAAGATCGACAACCTCGTGCAGGTGGCTCACAACGTGCAGATCGGGCCGCACACGAGGATCGCGGCGCAGGCGGGAATGTCGGGGCGCGTTGTGATCGAGAGCAATGTGGTGATTGCGGGACAGGCGGGTTTCCAGAACGGTGTACGAGTCGGCGAAGGCAGCGTAATCGCGGGTCGGGCGGGCGTGACCCGTGACGTATCTCCCGGAAGCCGCATATCGGGATTTCCGGCGCGTGATCACAAGCAGGCGCTCAGGATTCTTGCCGCGCAGAATAGAATACCGGAAATCATCGAGCGACTTGAAAAGGTCGAGGAACAACTGAAAGAAAGCAAAACTGAACGATAGACCATGGCAATACATGAACGCAGCGAAATAGACCCGAGTGTCCGGCTGGCCGATGATGCGGAAATCGGTCCGGGCGTTGTTATCGGTCCGAATTCAGTGATTGAATCCGGAGCCGAGCTGGGACCCAATGCGATTATCGGCCCGAACACAACGATCCGCGAGGGTGCAAGGATCTATCCGGGAGCGGTAATCGGGACCGAGCCGCAGGATTTTAAATATGACGGTTCACCTACAACGTGCGAGATTGGTCCCCGGACGATAATCCGGGAGTATTGCACGATAAACAGGGGAACGACCGCGAGCGGAGCGACGATAATAGGCGCGGACTGCATGTTGATGTCCTACACACATATCGCACACGATTGCAGGATCGGCGATCATGTTATCACCGCAAGTGGAGTGTTACTGGGAGGACATTGTGAAATCCAGGATTTCGCGATTCTCGGCGGTAACGCGGCACTGCACCAGTTTTTAAGGATTGGGAAACTTGCGATGGTGGGCGGGATGTCGGGACTCAGGCAGGACGCACCGCCGTTCATGATAACGGCAGGGCATCCACCCGCAATGGTATACGGGGTGAACGCTATCGGGTTGAAGCGTAATGATGTATCGCCTGTTTCAAGAAAGATGATCAAGCAGGCATTCAGAATACTTTACAGATCGAGCCTTAATATCTCACAGGCGCTGACGAAAATTGAAAATGAGCTGGAGCAGACACCGGAAATCGTGTTTCTGCTTGATTTTTACAGGACGAGCCGGCGTGGAGTGGCGAGGGGACACAAATCCGGCGCTGAAACGTATGAATGCGTCGGGTTCCAGTAAAAAAAAATCGACGCTTCCTGGAGTTTGATTCAAGAGGACGGCAAATTACCAAATCACCTGCCGCTTGAGAAGCCCTGAAGGGCGTATGAAACGAGCGGAAAGGAAAGAATGATGCGAGCAGGCGTCATAGGCGTGGTAGTCATGGGACGGAACCACGCGAGGATACTGAGTGAACTGGACGGAGTTGATCTGGTCGGTGTATGCGATACCGAGAGAAAGACCGCCGACGAGGTCGCGTCACTTTACAGCGCGATCCCATACTATTATCCCGAGGAACTTCTTGAACAGGGGCTTGACGTGGTGCATGTTGTTGTGCCGACGTTCATACATCATGAGGTCGCGAAGATGGCGATCGATCAAGGCTGCAATGTCCTTATCGAGAAACCGATCGCGGACACGGTTGGGCATGCCCAGGATATTTTCAGGATGGCGGCAAAAGCCGGCGTAACCCTCATGGTTGGACATATCGAGAGGTTCAATCCAGCCATACAGAAGTTGAAAGAGATGATTGTAGATGGCCAGCTCGGGAAACTGCTGTCGATCAGCACGCTCAGGGTCGCGCCGTATCCGAAGCGAATTGTGGACACGGGGATAATCATCGATCTGGGCTGTCACGATATCGATATAATGTCCTATCTTGCCGACTGTCCGGTCAGAGAGGTATTCTGCACCGCGTCATCCACCGTGCATCACCTTGAGGACACTGCGAGTATATCGCTTACATTTGAGAACGGAGCGCCCGGGCACATTGAAACGTCATGGCTTTCCAAGATCAAAGCCAGGAAACTGTTCGCCACATTCACGAACGGTTTTGTTCTGGTGGATTTTATCGATCAGAGTCTTATCATCTATGATGACGAGAGCGCGAAAGAGATTCCGATTGATAAAGCAGAGCCTCTCAGGGAGGAGATTCTTGAGTTTATCAAGTGTACACGCAACGGGATCGAGCCGCATATCGGCGGCGAGGCAAGCATCCATGCGGTGGGAGTTGCGCTGGCGGCGGTGACATCCGGCCAGGTTCATCTTCCGCTTCATATTCGCGGTGAAGGTGCGATGGATTTCACGCAGGAGCTTGTGATGAATGGAGCGGAATAATTCAGGGGAATAAGCGGGAAGTAAGATATAAGATTCACCATAATATCAGACACCTGCAAGCTCGAAGACTCGCTTGCAGGCGACACCCGGATTTTTTTAATGGGCCAGGAAGATTCACCACAATGTCCGGGAGTATTTAGGTAAATACATTATGCCGCCCACAAACTTGATCCATCCATGATGAAATCCTGAATATCCTGCGGGTTTGTGGGTGTCCTTTTCGGGAATCTAACTGATAGATAGAAACGGACACC
>CBDUUJ010000368.1:0-3573 GCA_965370205.1 uncultured bacterium | reverse complement strand
ACCAGTCGCGGTTTTTCGATGATTGAATAAAACTCCTTGTTTTAATAACGGATAACCGTGGAGATGTGTCGTTGATGAACCACAGGCTGTCCATGCCCTGATGAAATCCCGAGTTGTCGTTTCCGAGATATGCGTTGCCGCAGATTGTGCCGGTTGCGTATCCCATCGGACGGAGAATTTCACCAAGTGTCGTTACATGGCCGGGAAGGACATCGGAGGAAACGGTCGGGTTGATCCGTGATGGATACAGCCCGGTTATCATGCTGGCGAACGATGGGAGGGTCCATGATGCCTGCGCTCTTGCCTGACTGAACAGGGTTGCCGAATTATTGAATGCGTTCAGTCCCGGCGACACATCCGGTCTTCCGCCGTATGGCTCGATCCCGTCCCTGCGAAGCGTATCGATTCCGATCAGCAGCACATTTTTATGGCGTCTTTCTTCGGGATAAAAAATCGTCGGCTGTCCCCACAGGATTTCAACTTCCGGATCGACCGAGCCGGGTCCGCCTGTTATAAAAACAAGTTCCCCCCTGCCCGGAACCCAGAAATCAAGCGGTGACTCCACGCTCACCCAGTTTGAGTTCCAGTCCGCCACTCTCGGATGGATTTCGATGACATCATCATCATCATTCGGCCCGATTCCATTTCCGGAGCCTGTATCCTCCGATTTGCGTTCAAACTCGATGCGAAATAATAAATCCGACAGGGGAACCGTTTTCTCCGACAAAACACCGATTTTTAAAGACAGCCGGGCATCTGCTCTCAGATCAACCGGAAATCTGAGGACATTTTCATCGGGAGACAGCCATCCCTCGATTGATTCATCCGCGATAACCAGTCTCGTTGATTCGGGAGGCGGGTCTCTGAGTTCCGTTTCGAGTCCGACAAAAGGAGTTTGATAGATAAGCGATTCCGCCGGTGGCAGATCGAAAATGTTATCTGTCCGATCGGGTGGATTGCATCCAAGGTTGATGATAACCAGAACCATGAACGCAACCATTAATCGTGAACAGGTCGCAAGAGTCTGTGTATCTCCGGTTCTGTGCACCATGAATTTTCGCTCAGTTTATATATCCCAGTGCGCGGAGTTGTTCCTTTGTCTCCGGATCAAGTTCCACGTTTTCAAATTCGCCGGTCATGTTATCCCTCGGGAAACCCGGGATTCCCATAATGTAGCATGATACCGGTCTTTCAAGACCGTCCTCCGGAATTCGATTTGGCCACGAAAAATCATGGATGCTGACCGTGGCTGATCCGGACGGTTCCGGAGTGGATGTGCCGTAGGGATAAAACCGCTCCGGATCGATTTCACCGTCCGCAAGCATAGTGGCTTCGATAGCATCGGCTCCGGGTGCGGGAATGATAATAAGGGCTTTGATTTCATTATCCGAGTGCGAGCTGACATCGAATTCCATAATTTCTCCCTCGACAGAGAATTCATCGCCGTCCAGAAATCCGGAATCGATACTGAATGCAATTCCTCCGGGAACTTTGACCGTCCCGGTAAACCTGTCGGGACCGTTCTCCGGATCGCCGATTACGATAATTACAAAAACAGTCTGGATGGGAAGCATCCCCAGAGTGGCCTCCCTTGATAGTCGTTGGGTTATCTCAGGATTCCCGTCGCTGATATCTGTATATTCCATCGGATCGTTCACAAGATCGTAGAGTCTCGCGTCCCCGGTGAAGTAGTCGACAATGCACTTGTGCGGCCAGTCGATGGCGAATTTCCGGTGGGAGCTTCGGCGGAGATTTCCCTCACCGAGAATTATGCGCTCTTCATCCGGGACATCATCGACAATTTCCTGCAGGGGGACTCCGGGGAAAATACCGGGAACCGGCAGACCGGTGTAATTCAGGATGGTCGGGACGATATCGATGTTGGCGACCAGCGTGTCGGATACCTCATCCTGCGGAAATCCGGGTCCCCAGACCATGAGAGGCATGTGCACCATTTCCTCGTAGAGGCTCTGACCATGCTCGAACTGCCCGTGCTCGAAAAATTCCTCCCCATGGTCGGCGGCGAAAATAATCAAGGTATTTTCAAGCATTTCGTTTTCTTCAAGGTATGAAAATAATTCACCGACCGCCTGATCGATGTCCGCGACTTCGGCGTCGTAAAGGCATCTTGCGCGATTGATCTCATGTTCGGGAGGCGGTGTACTCAGAACCTGCCAGTCCCGACCATTATCGAAAACATCCTTGTATTGCCCTTCGTAATCGGGATCGCAAAGGGACTCGATGAAATTTTCGGGAGGGTCGTAGGGACCATGCGGGTCCATGAAGTGAAGGAAAAGGAAAAAGTCGCGATCCATTTCTCGTTCGATGAAATCCTTCGCTCTTGCCACCGAATCCGATGGTGTCGCGCTGAGGTGGTACCAGAGTCCCTCCATTCCCTGCTCGAATCCTGATTTTTCATTGCCAAGATATGTGTTGCCGCAGATCATCGCAGTGGCGAAATTGTTGAGAAGAAGCATTTCAGCTATCGTTGTGGGTTGCGCGGAAAGCTGATCGAACGCGAGTGTGACACTCAGATCCGACGGATACAGGCCGGTCAGCATGCTCGCGAAGGACGGCACTGTGAACGGAGCCTGGCTCCATGCCCTTGTGAAATTGGTTCCCGATTCCATAAGACGATGAAGATTCGGAGTGATTTCCGCTCGTCCGCCGTAAACGCTCAACGCATCCAGCCTTAATGTGTCGACACCGATGAGAATGATATTTTTATATTTCTGTTCCTCGGGATAATAGATCGCGGGCTGTCCCCACAGAATCCGGACATCCGTATTTCCCGCAAGCGATCCCTCCGTGATAAATCGTAAATATCCGCGACCCGATTTCACTTCGCTTAAATCTATTTCAGTATGGACCCACTTGTTCAGGTATTCCGATCCGGGATCGATCTGAGTTTCATAAAGCAGTGTACTTTCAGATTCGGCAGTGTCTGACTCATCAGATATATATTCAATTTTTGCGACAAGATCACCGGGCTCGATATTTGTTTCCGATATCACACCCAGTCGAAATGTCAGCCTGGCACCTTCATCGAGGTTGACCGGAAACCGCAATATTTTCTCGACAGGATTCAGCCATCCGGCGACCGACTCCTCATCCAATGTCATTCTTGCCGATTCCGGCGCCGGATCCCCGATTGATTTTTCGCTGCCGACATATGGAGTGACAAACAGGAGAGATGTCGGGGTGTCGGCAAAGGAAAGTGCGGTCACAGGCGGCGATTGAGTACAGCCGGTCCATATTGCGCCCAGAACCACGATTGCCATAAGGCGGCAGATCGCCGCGAGAATCATTGTAGGTCGAATTTTATGAAACATAGGCAATGCACGTTAAAAAATATCGAATCATTTTTCCTTTGAAAAGTATACCGCAAAATTTCCGGTTTGGGTCCTTTCGGGCATGGAGTCGGTAAGATCGCGAATTGCATATGGACATGATAACCCGTAGCACAGCACGGCA
This sequence comes from uncultured bacterium, assembly GCA_965370205.1. Taxonomy (GTDB): domain Bacteria; phylum JAJVIF01; class JAJVIF01; order JAPKYR01; family JAPKYR01; genus CBDUUJ01. The sequence goes on along the minus strand of CBDUUJ010000368.1, from coordinate 99 downwards.
GTGCCTCTTATACCGAACCTGTTAATTAATTCATGTTTGATTGATGATTCGATAAAGGGGACACCAGCATTTCGAGGACGAAATGTGGTGTCCCCGGGC
>CBDUUJ010000367.1:0-3574 GCA_965370205.1 uncultured bacterium | reverse complement strand
ATCAGGGCAAGGAATTGCTCAGCCGTGCCGGGTTGAAAATCCCCGAAGGCAAAGTCTGCACAACCCCGAATGAAACCGAGGCGGTCGCGGGTGAACTCGGCGGCAAGGTCGTGGTCAAGGCTCAGGCCTGGACCACCGGCAGAAAAGCGAAGGGTCTGATCAAATTCTGTAAAACTCCCGAAGCTGCAAGAGAAGCGGCGGATGAACTTCTCGGACAGACCGTCGGCAATTTCCCTGTCGATAAACTGCTCGTGGAGAAAATGCTCGATATCGACCGTGAGCTTTTCGCCGCGATTATCATCGATGACGCCGCACAGCAACCGATGGTCGTTTTCTCAAGCCTCGGCGGATCGGGAATCGAGGAGATCGCCCGCAAGCATCCCGAGGCGGTCTCCCGGATGCATATCGATATCAAGGTCGGGCTAAGGGATTTCGAGGCGCGCGAATTGGTCAGGAAAACCACGCTCGACCGTAAATTCTACAACAAGGCCGCAGCAGCTCTGGTCAAACTCTACAAGGCTGCCCGACTGAGTGAGACCCGTTCCATCGAAATCAACCCGCTTATCGTGACGAAGGACGGCGACTGGGTGGCTGCCGACTGTCACGCGACAGTTGACGATTACTCGGTTTTCCGTCATCCCGAACTCGGGATCGAGATCGCGCGCGAACTGGATCATCCGATCACCGATCTGGAAAGGATTGCCTACGGTGTCGAAAAAACTGATTATCGCGGCACGTTTTATTTCTTCCAGGTAATCCAGGATATCCCCAATGACGGGAAAACAACGCAGGGAGAGGATGTGATCGGCTTCCACGGCGCCGGCGGGGGCGGAAGCATGATGAGCATGGACGCTCTCGGTCGGTTCAATTTCACTATCGCGAATTTCTGCGACACATCCGGGAACCCGCCCGCAAGCAAGGTGTACCGGGCGGCGAAGATCATCCTCGCGCAGCCGAATATCCGAGGCTATTTCGCCGGCGGATCAGGGGTCGCGAGCCAGGAGCAGTTTCATTCCGCAAGGGGATTTGTCAAGGCTTTCCGCGAGGTCGGTCTGAATGTCCCGGCGGTTCTCAGGCTCGGCGGAAACAAAGAGGATGTCGCTATCGAAATTCTTGAAAAACACCTGGGCGATATCGGTGTTCCTGTTGAGGGTTACGGCAAGGACGACTCGGCGGTACTCTGCTCGGAACGTCTCAGGGCGCTGATCGATGGTGGTCCATACAGTCCAAAAGAACCCGATCCGATATCCAATCCCGATCCTCCCGCCGAACCGTACTCGTTTAAAACCATCACAGGAGAATGGACCGTCGATCATGCAAAGTGCGCCGGATGCGATTCAAAGCCCTGTATCGACGCGTGTCATCCGAACATCCTCGAACTGAGGGACGGGAAGGTTGTTCTGAACATTACTGATGAGGAAGCTGCGAAAGGCAGATGCACCGAGTGTCTCGCCTGCGAGATCGCGTGCTGGAGCGAAGCCGGGAAGGCGATCAATATCGACCTGCCCATCCCCGGATTTGACGAATACCTTGCAGAAAAAATCGTCACGCAGGAGGTGTCCTGATGGCTATCCTCGTTAATGAAAATTCAAGAGTCTGTGTCCAGGGAATTACCGGTCGTGAGGGCAGCACCCGCGCGCGGCTGATGCTCGAATACGGCACGAAGCTGGTCGCCGGTGTCACACCCGGTAAAGGCGGCGGTGAAGTTCACGATGTTCCGGTTTTCGACACAATGTTCGAGGCTATGGACGCGACGGGTGACCAGGGCGGAATTGATATCTCGGTTCTTTTCATTCCCGCTCCGCTCGTAAAATCCGCAGCGCTTGAGGCTATCGAAGCCGGTGTGAAACTCCTTGTGATTGTCCCCGACCGGGTTCCGATCTGGGACGTAATGGAAATAGCGGACTGCGCGAAAGCTCATGACGCTGCTTTCCTCGGACCGAACACTCTGGGATGTCTCTCGGTCGATCAGGCGGTGCTCGGCATGATGGGCGGCACCGCAAGAAGCGCGAAGGATTTTTTCAAGCCCGGCAAGGTCGGTGTCACAAGCCGCTCCGGCGGAATCACGTCATCGATTGCTTATTATCTCTCAAAAGCGGGAATCGGTTTATCAACAATCTGCCATGTCGGCGGCGACGCGATTATCGGGCTTCCGCATCCGGAGGTCGTGAAACGATTCCAGGATGACGTGGAAACCGAGGTCATCGTGATGTTCGGCGAGATCGGCACAAGCCAGGAGGAGCGGGTCGCCGAGCTTATGATGAGTAAAAAGGTCACCAAGCCGGTGGTCGCGTATATCGGCGGCAAGGGCGCGAAAGAGGGCACACGGTTCTCGCATGCAGGCGCGATTATCGAAGGCGGCAAGGGCACTCGCGAGGGTAAAATCCAGGCGTTGAAAGCCGCAGGCGCGCATATTGTCGAGGATTTCGACGATATCCCGAAAGTGACGAATGAAGTTCTGAAATCCGTCGGGACGAATTAAAACCTTGCTAAGAAAACATTTCCGGTGTCAGCAATGTTCCCAAATCCCTGGGACCCACTTGGTCAGGCGCTTCTCGATTACCATCACGGCGACACATCCGCGAAAGTAATCGTGTGCAGCGATTATGGCATCCCCGTTGAAACCCCGGTAAGAAAATTTTTCAGGGGAACCGACAATTTCCCTCCGCTGGAAAAAACCGCGTTATCCCTCTGTAGAGGCCGCGTTCTCGACATCGGAGCCGGTACCGGATGCCACGCACTCACGCTACAGGGATCGGGTCACTCTGTCTGCGCGATTGATGTTGCGCCACAGGCGGTCGAGGTTATGTCGCTGCGCGGCGTACGGGAAACCCATTGCGCTGATATTTTTAAGTTTGAGTCGAAACCTTTCGATACGCTCCTCATGATGATGAACGGTATCGGAATCGTTGAAAACCTCGATGGTCTCCAGCGTTTTTTCAACTGCGTAAAAAAACTGATCAAACCCGACGGCAGGCTTATTCTCGACTCTTTCGATCTCAGGGAAATCTGCTCGCCTGAGGAGATAGCTGCGCGTGAATCCGATACGAATCGCGGGTATTTCGGCGAGGTTCTTTACCAATTCGGTTACAGGAGCAGGAAGGGTCCCGAATTCCAGTGGCTATATATCGATGCAGATTTTCTGACCGATATCGCGGAAAAATCAGGCTGGCGCAGCGAGGGAATCTACCAGGAAGATAACGGACATTACCTGACACATCTGTCACACATACAGAAAAATAGTGACCATTAATAAAAGCCCCATAATTGGAATTTCTACAGCAACTCCACGCGCAAGCTCAACAAAAATGCGTTACACTATCCGTCCCGATTTGAAATATTTCCGGCAGGAGATCAATCATGTCCGACCTTCACTGGGACACAAAAGTCACCGAAGTACAGCCCAATAAAATCAGGGTTCGCGGCTATCCCATCGATGAGCTTATGGGGAAAGTCACATTCGCGCAGGCGATCTGGCTCATCCTTATGGGAGAGCTTCCCGATGAAAAACTCTCGAAACTTCTTGAGGTGATTTTCGTCTCGTCGCTCGATCACGGCAACACGCCTCCGTCAT